>QMZP01000078.1 GCA_003663225.1 Candidatus Aenigmatarchaeota archaeon
ATCGCACATGGCGATACTTGCGGTGGCAGTCCTGTCTATAGCGGGCATAGCAGCCGGCAGCCAGATCGCCACGGCAGACACTGTCTCGAAAGCGGGATTCCTGAACACCACCCTCCCGTTCATACTGTTTTTTGTGCCGCTGGTGACGGTCGCTTACGCAAGGGGATGCTTCTCAGGCATATGTGACAAGCTGCACAAGAGGCCCGAGCTGGAATTCAGCAACTGGTGACAGGCTTCTTATAAATCAGCCGCATAATTATTAGGATATAGGGGAGAGCCGTGGAATACAAGCTTACTGATGAGGGGAGGGAATACCTTGCCAAGGGGCTGCCTGAAAAAAGGTTAGTCGAATCCATAGACAAGGATACAGGCATAAAGGAAGCCAAGTCCAAGGTGGAAAACTTCAGCATAGCCCTGTCATGGGCGAAGAAGAATGGCTGGGTGAAGCTGGAGAAAGGGATGATAAAGGTACTTAAGAGGCCTGGCAAGATACCCGAGCAGGATGCCCTTGAAGCGGTATCGAAGGGAAAACCTGTGGACTCGGAAACGCTCAACACCCTGCTGAAGAGGAAGCTCATAGCCGAAGACAGGGAAACGGAAAGCAAGAAAGCGATGGAGATGGTGGGCAAGGAGGTGACGAACCTCACACCCGAGCTCATAAAGACAGGCGTATGGAAGGATGTGAAGCTTAAGCCATACAACGTCAGGGCCGTCGGTTCCAGAGTATACCCGGGCAAGAGGCAGCCGTATAATCAGTTCCTTGATTCCGTGAGGGCCAAGCTGGTTTCTCTGGGGTTCAAGGAGATGACAGGCCCCCACATAGAGACCGAGTTCTGGAACTTCGATGCGCTGTATCAGGCGCAGAACCACCCATCCAGGGACTGGACCCAGACATACGCGCTCAAGCACCCGACACACGGGGACCTGCCGGACAAGAAGATAGTGGACCGCGTGAAGGCGACGCATGAGAACGGTTGGGAGACAGGGTCCACAGGATGGGGCTACGAATGGGACCCCAAGAAGGCATCCAACCTGATGCCGCGCGCCCACACGACAGCATGCTCTGCGAGGAGAATCGCCCAAGGCGTTGATGTTCCGGGAAAGTACTTCGCCATATCAAGGTGCTTCAGGCCGGACGTGATAGACGCCACACACGGAGTTGAATTCAACCAGGCTGAAGGCATAGTCATAGACGAAGGTCTCACGTTCAGGGACATGCTTGGCCTGCTCGAGCAGTTTGCCGTGGAAATGGCTGGCGCGGAGAAGGTCAAATTCTATCCTGATTACTATCCCTTCACAGAGCCGTCTGTGCAGGTATCGGTGAAGCATCCCGATCTCGGATGGATAGAGATAGCTGGCGCTGGCATATTCAGGCCCGAACTCACTGAGCCGCTGGGGCTCAAGCAGCCTGTCATAGCATGGGGATTCGGGATAGACAGGCTGGCAATGTACAAGCTGGGTATAGTGGACATCAGGGAGCTGTTCAGCCGCAACCTGCAGTGGCTGAGGAACAGTAGGATTATAAGATGATGATATCATGCCAACGATAGAAGTCAACTACGAGGATTTGCTCTGCCTTATAGGCAAGCATGTCCCATTGGACGAACTAAGGGACAAGGCAGTGCTTTATGCCAAGGGTGAGGTGGACGAAGTCGACGGGGCGATGCTGAAGCTCGACATAAAGGATGCCAACAGGCCTGACCTTTGGTCAGCCGAAGGCATAGCCAGGGAGATAGCAGGGAGGTACGGGAAGAAGGGACTTCCTGAGTATGATGTGAAGAAGCCCAGCCTCGTGGTCAACGTCGACCCAAAGGTCATGAAAGTGCGTCCCTACACCGTGTGCGCGGTAGTCCGGGAACTGAAGATAGACGAGAACGTGCTGTCCCAGATAATACAGCTGCAGGAGAAGGTTGCAGAGACGTTCGGCAAGCGAAGGAAGGAAGTGGCTATAGGCATATACGATTACAAGAAGATAAGGGGGCCGATAAAGTACACAACAGTTAAGCCGGACGGGATAAAGTTCGTGCCTCTGGAGTTCTCAGAGGAGATGACACCGAAGGAGATACTTGATAAGCACCCGAAAGGCAAAGAATACAAGCACCTTCTTGATGGGTGCCGGGAATATCCCATATTCATAGACGCTGCAGGGGAGGTGCTTTCCATGCCGCCTGTGATAAACTCTGATTACACAGGCAAGGTCACACCCGAGACCACCGACGTCTTCATAGAATGCTCAGGCTTTGACCTGGGATTCAACATGTCCGCGCTCAACGTGCTGGTCTCTGCGCTCGCTGACCGCGGGGGCGTCATAGAAGCGGTCAAGGTCCACTACCCCAAGGGGCATGAGCTGAACAAGACCATAACAACGCCCGACATGAAGCCCAAGAAGTTCTCAATAAACCTGAAAGATGTCAACAAACTGTTGGGGATAGGGCTGTCAGCTGATGATGCGGCGGACCTGCTGGAGAAATCCAGGTACTCGGCCAAGGCCAGCGGAAATAAGATAGACGTCCTTTATCCTTCTTACAGGCAGGACATAATGCACTGGAGGGATGTCGCAGAGGACATCATTATATCGTACGGATACAACGAAGTCAAGCCGTCGCCGCCGAAACTCGCCACCATAGGAGGAGAGGATGAGATGGAGGTGACATCCAGGAAGATAGCGGAGGTCATGACAGGCCTGGGTGCCCAGGAGGTGCTGTCCTATATACTTACCAACAAAGGCAACATGCTGGGCAAGATGGGACTCGATGGCGGAGATGCTGTCGAGATAGAGAATGTGGTCTCAGCGAACTGGTCTGTTTTCAGGACATGGATACTTCCCGAGCTGTTGGAGTTCCTTTCCAGGAACAAGCACGTTGAATACCCCCAAAAGGTGTTCGAGATAGGCATTACCATACTGCCGGACAGCGTATCTGAGACCAAGACACGCGACGTGAGGAAGCTGGCGTGCGCTGTGAGCGACACGATAATAGGATACGAGGAGATATCAAGCACGCTCGACGCCCTTCTCAGGACGCTTGGCGTGGATTACGAATTGAGGGCAAAGAGGCATGGCAGCATGATAAATGGAAGATCGGCTGTAATAGTGTCCGGCGGGAAGGAGATAGGAATCATGGGCGAGATAAGCCCGGAAGTCCTCAACAATTGGGGGATAGAGAAGCCCGTGGCTGCTTTTGAAATAGATATAGAGAAGATTAAGTTCTGAGGATTACCTGAGCCAGCTGAACATCCTCTGGAACAGCGAAACGTTCGGTGAGTATTCCTCTCCCAGAAGCCTTGCAGCTATTGACTTGAACTGGTTCGATGACTTCGAGTATGGCCTGTATGTCACCACTGGCTGCTTGTTCGCTATCGCGCTCCTGACGTTTTGGTCCTCGTGCACGTGCCCCAAAACAGGCAGTTCAAGGAAATCCTCGACAGATTCCTTTGAGAATTCGTGCCTCTCGTTCCTGACCCTGTTAAGCACTACCCCCAGGTTCTTTGTGTCATACCTTTCGGCCATCTTGCCCAGCTTGAGCGCGTCTGTCAGGGCCGACAGCTCGGGGTTCGTGACTGTTATCATCTCATCGGCCGCTTCTATTGAAGCCACCGTCTCCTTCCCCAATCCGGCTGCAGAGTCTATGAGTACGAAATCCACGTCCTCCGCAACGTCATAGAAGACGTTCAGAAGCTCGCTAGTCTTGGGAAGCATGAGCTTTGACAACGAGACGTCGGCAGGTATTATCCTGAACCCTGCCGGATGGAAGTATGTCGAGTCCTCAACCCTCGCCTTGCCCTTTATCACATCCTGAAGCGTGACAGGATAAAGCGGTATGCCGAGGTGAAGCCCGAGATTGGAGGTCGTGAGATTAGCATCTATTGCCACCACCTTCTTGTTGAAATGAGAAAGCGCCGCAGCAACGTTGACTGTTGTCACGGTCTTGCCAACGCCACCCTTCCCCGAGCTTAATGCTATTATGCGCCCCATAAACGACCTCTTGCTCTTTCCTTATTATTTATCCGAATTCCTTTAAATGTTTGAACCGAAACGATTTAAATCTTTACCGCTCTTCGGTGACAACTTAACTGTCCTTTTTTATGCCCCGGGTGCGAATGCCGCCCCAAACAGCACACATGCACTGCCGGGTTTCGAACGCACGACCTTCACCTTTCACGAGACTGCCATACGGTGAATCTTTAGGAGGGTGCCGCTCTATCCAAACTGAGCTACCGGGGCAAAACCGTGCGATTAAGATATTTAACGGAATGCTTTTAAATTTAATTATGGGACCTCGCTGGGCCGTCATAGTAGCACTGTTGGTGATATTGGTTTCTGGCTGCACCCAGGCAGGCATGATAGTGAAGCGCGAAGCACAGAACCATACGCCTGAAGAGGCATATGTCAACTTCTCCGGGAATGATATCACAGATGAAAGCAGCAGCAAAGACCCGTGCGAGGACATAACCTGCCCTGATTCCGTCACCATATGCCCAGACGGGCACAAGTCCCGGTGCTCCAACACATGCTCCGGCGGCGTTTGCCCCATATGCATGCCCAGCTGCTACGGGCACGACCCGTGCGAGGGCGTTGTGTGCAACGATTCCATGACAGAATGCCCGGATGGGTTTGAGGCAGTCTGCAGCAATACTTGCGATGATGGGGAATGCACGGACTGTGAGCCCGATTGCTCTGGGCATCAGAAGGAGCAAGGGACATGCAACATAGAGTGCGGAACATGCGAGATAGAGAACCTCCCGAAATGCAGGTGTGACAAGGTTGTGCCTTGCGACGGCAACGGCATATGCGAGCCGGGTGAGTACCCTTCGTCCGCCGACTGTCCTGACTGCTCGGATGGTGACAATTGTACCGAAGACCTCTATGATTACAACATCAGCTCATGCTATCATGAAGCGATAGTGCCATGCTGCGGGAACGGCGTCTGCGAAGTTACGGAGAACCATACCGTCTGCCCGGAAGACTGTGATG
>QMZP01000079.1 GCA_003663225.1 Candidatus Aenigmatarchaeota archaeon
GTATAATATCTTCACTGAAGACAGTAAAGATGAAGGGCAGTTTTGCCAAAAAAGACAGATATTGCCTGGTGATAACAGACTATAGCTCAAAGAAGAGCTTTTACCGAAAAATCGGATTTTCTTCAAAAAAGAAAACCAGCAAACTTGAAGATATAATAAAACGCTCGTCCAAAACAACTTGGAATGACCAGCTGCCCATAAGCGGCAGGCACATGCTGAAATTAATAAGGCAGCTTGGTATGACCACCGACCACTTTCCAGAACTAAGAATGTATTTCGCAGGCAGGCGAAGAATAAGTTATGATGTTTTCAGAAGAATAATACTGCCCAGAGTGAATGGGCATAGCAATGAAACCAAGGTTGGTGTTGATGTGACCAGCTTTCTGAACAAGATAAGCAAATCAGACATCATAGCAGCAAGGACAGTATCCATTGAAGAGGTGCAGAAGCCAGGAGACTTCTACGACATGGAAGTCCCGCTTTACAGGAACTTCATCGCAAATTCCTTTTTGCTTCATAACTCGCAGGCCAGATATGCCAGGATAAGGGAAGGGCTGCTCAACGATTTCATGAAGAAGGTGGGCGACACAGCATCGGCTCAGTTCAAGGGCTTAAAGGAGCTGGTCGGCATAATAATAGGCGGCCCCGGGCCTATAAAGGAGGAGTTTTATAACGGTGAATTCCTCACATACGACATAAAGAAGAAGGTGCTCGGCGTTATCGACACATCATACAGCGGCATCCCCGGGCTGAACGAGACGGTGGAGCGCTCGGATGAACTGCTGAAGGAAGCATCCGTCACAAGGGAGAGGAAGCTGCTCGAGAGGTTCTTCGGCGAGTTCGCCAAGGATTCCGGCCTTGCCATATACGGCCTCCATGAGGTCATTGAGGCGCTGAAGGCAGGCAACGTCGACATACTGCTCATATCAGAGGAGTTCGACTGGGTGCGCGCCAGCTTCGAGTGCCCCAAGTGCGACTTCAAGAAGGAGGAAGTCCTCAGGTCAGAGGATACCAAAGGGCACACGTGCGACAAGTGCAACAGCGACCTTAATGTCACTGGCGAGAATGACATAACAGAGGAGATAGTCAAGATGGCCGAAGAAACAGGTGCAACCGTGGAATACATATCAACCGACACAGCAAAAGGGGAGCAGCTCAAGGAGATAGGCGGCATAGCCGGCATACTAAGGTTCAAGGCCGCATAATGTTAATAAGCACCACCAATATTCAAGCAGTCTCAAAGACCACATTGATTTCTGCTGTTACTGATATCGAACCCGGTGTTATTTCTGTTGTATGGGAACCGCCAGCAGATTCCTCTGCAACAGCGGCGTATGTCCTGACCGGGGGGGAATACGTGTATCCCTCACTGGCGCTCAGTACCTTGGTCACGCTGACGCCCAGGCCTCTGCTCATGGCATCCGCCTTATCCCTCGCATTCTTTGCAGCAGCTTCGAGTGCCTGCATCTTCAGGTCATTCATCGTCTCGTCAGAAAGCCCGAAGCTGACGCTGTTTACTATGTTTACCCCAGCTGCCACCGCGGTGTCAATCACCGAACCCGCGCTGTCTATGTCATCAATCTCCAGCTTTATCATGTGAGTGGTCTTGAAGCCCTTGAAGGTGTATTTCCTCGTATCATAATCATATTCCCTTATCTGGTTCAGGGTATATGAGACGGTCTCTATAGAATCGGCGTCAATGCCTGCCGAAGCGAGGGCGCTGCGGACAGATGCGGTCTTCTGCGCGTTCTCCTGCTGGGATTCAGAGGCGCTCATGCTGTCGGTCTCGACCGACATTGTTATCGTGACCTTTTCCGGGTCAGCACTCGCTGAAGCTGCGCCTGAAACGAAGAGCGTGTTTTCCTGCACTTCCTCGGCAGCCCACACAGAGCCCCAGCTGCCAGAAGATTCGGCAGAATATGTCTTTATCCCGCCGCCCGATGGCAGGCCGAGGTTGTTTATGGTAGCTCTCTGCTCTAGAACGGCTACCCCAAGACCTAATGATATAACAACCGAAACAGTGAGCAACCCAAGAAGCATCTTACTGCCTGCGACCATGATAAATGATTGGTGTCTCGCTTAAAAAGCATTGCGTTTTGTTAAGGCAAAAACCGAAATTCATCTTAGAAACCCTGACACCTGCTTCTCGAGCTTGCTTGCCATCTCTTCGCTGTGGTCGTCCTTTGAATAGAAGTCCGTCCTCGCAGAAAGGGATATCTTGGCCGCTACCAGCCTCGCTACCTTGCCTTTCTTGTCCTTGGGAGCCTTCTGGACGTACGGGTGGGAGAACAATATGCCGTACTTCGGCGCTTTGCCGCCGCCTTTGAGGTGCCTGAAGAGCGCCTTCTCTGCACCCAGAAGCTGTATGGAAGACGAAGGCATTCTCGACATCTTCTCGAGGCCTCCTGCAAGCGCGAGCATCCTTGACGCCAGCAGCGGGCCTGCTATCGCCGTGGTGTTAGGCATCACGCTCTTCGCTGTGCTGTTTATGTAGGATTCCATGCCTTTCCTGGTGTGGAAGAGGCTCTTGATGTCCTTGGCAAGCATCTGCATCTGCTTTATATCATCGTCCGAGAACTCCATGCCTGCCGTGTCCTTTGCCAGCTTCGATAGAGTCTTGTCCTCAAGGTTGTCCCTCCTCCCTGCAAGCACCGCCTCGGCGAACTTATCATGGTTGGACAGCTGCCTCTCTGCTTCGGGGAAGTACAGCCCGTACCATTCCCTGAGCCGCTCAACTAAGACGTTTATGGTCCTGTCAATCTCATCAAGCACACCTATCGCATGCATCAGTATCCTGTCGGGCTGGGTCTCCCTCATCTTCTGTTTCGTAAGGAGCACATTGACTTTGGAGAGTATCTTGTTGTACTCTGTGTTGTTCTTGACCCATTTGAACTTCAGCGCAAGGTTCCTCGCCTGTTTGTTCAGATGCTCCTCACCCGGGTTGCCTATGCTCCGGTCAGTTTCATACCCCGAAAGCTTCCGCTCCATCTTCTCTTCCTCGGGGCACCTGGAAGACAACCTGTTGGCTATCTCGGCCGGGTCAGCGGGGAACAATATCTTGTCTATCAGGTCCATCTTCTCGTCGAACGCGAAGACTCCCATAACGTTCTTCGCCACGTACGCTTTCATGCCTAAGAATTAATGGTTTAGGATAAAAAGGTTTGGCTCAGGCTGACGGCACCATGCCGCCCGCAAGCATCGAAGAGGCTCCCATCAGCAGCGTTAACACCGCCAGCACGCCCACTATTATCGCCGGCAGGAGTATAACCACGGCTGCCTTCTTGGTCTCCATGTCCTGCATGATGCTGAATCCCTTTATCGCTATTATCAGCGCCCACAGCCCTATCGCTATGGCTGCACCCATGTATGCGAACACATGGACTATGGCAAGGGGTATGGCAACCCATCCTATGAGAACGAAGGGCGTCATGGAGTAGGTAAGGGCTTTGTAGGTCTCAGAGTACGGGTTCCTGGCACCGAACAGCATCCCTATGATGTGATAGATACCGGCTGTTATGAACGTGCCTATGAGTGACAGGAAGTAGAATGCCACCCCCATACCAACCGCGAGCATTGAGAAGAGTCCTGCGAACATGCCCCCCATGGCCGCCATGTCCCCTCCGGCAGTCGGTGCCATCGCGGTGAGCAGCGCTGTTGGGAGGAACATGCCTATTGCTATCATCACTATAGTGGGTATCAACAGCACGACCGCATAGTACTTCAGCGCATCGCCTATGTGGTCGGACTTGGCTGCCTGGAAGAACCCGTTGGGGTTCGTGAGAATCATCTTCATCTTCTGGAATATCCCCATGTTGGTTGTGGGCATGCCCGGTGCCTGTGGCGTTGCCTTGGCCTGGCCCCTTGCCATCTGCAGTGCCTGGTCGATGTCTGCCTCAGGCCATCCCTGCTGAATAAGCGCACTCTTGAGTGCATTCGGCTTGTACCCGCGCTGCAGGCCGTTATTAACGTAGTCTATTACCTTCTGGTCAACCATATACTTCATTTAATTTTTGGTCAATATTCCTTAAAAATAGGTATGCGGGAGGTGAGATTCGAACTCACGGAGGCATTGCTCATCCCCGTCTCGCTGACGTGATGGGAACTCTAAGCCACTGGGTGTCCTATCATGAGAACCTAAGCCCAGCCCCAATCGCCGAAAGGACGGCTTGATATATCCTGCCCAAGCCGTCAACCCCTCCTTGACCACTAGGGAACTCCCGCTTGATTAGTAAGAATCATTCCATGCCATAAAAAGGTTATGCGGGGGCAGAGATTCGAACTCTGGAAGGCATTGCTCATCCTCGTCGGTTTTCCGTGCACGCTTTGAGCAGATGAACCGAAAAGGGCGCTAAGCCACTAGGCCCTGAACCTAGCCTGTATGGCCATGGCCAGACGGCCAGCCCAATCGGCATTGGCCGTCAATTATATTGACCACTCCAGCACCCCCGCATAAGAGAAACACGGCAGGTTATGCCTGCCACATCTCTCAACGCTCCTGCTGGGATTTGAATTCCTGAGCTGCGTGGTTGCCCAAGCAGCTTCCCAGGTTATCGGGTTGTTTCGCTCAACGGCTTGCGCCTCACTGTTTCCGTGCAGAGCACGAAAACCCGATGTCCTTGACCGGACTAGACGACAGGAGCTTCTGCGGCTTGACGCGGATAAATCTTGTTATCAGCGTCTGCCTTCGATGGGCCCGACCGGATTCGAACCGGTGATTCCCGCCATTTTGAACGCTTTTACACGAAGCGGAAAAGCGTTCGTCAAGGCGATGTCATAACCAACTAGACCACGGGCCCAGCTTATAGCATATTTGAGCGTTTTCTATTTAAATGGTTCATGTCCATCATCTTTAAATCTCACGCACACATACCATAATAATGCCAGACA
>QMZP01000080.1 GCA_003663225.1 Candidatus Aenigmatarchaeota archaeon
GTCCTTCCCTTTGCCATGAAATCACTTCTTGATCTCCTTGGTTGCCCGCTTGGCTTTTTTCTTGGCGGGCTTCTTGGCAGCCGGCTTATTTGCGGCCTTTGCTGCCGTCTTTGCCTTCATGGAGGCCTTCTTCACAGGCATGGTTGCCGCATTGAGCATCTCGTGCTCCTTGAGATAAAGCATTATGTGCTTCTTGTTCCTGAACATGCCGCCTTTGACCATCATGTAGAGCTTCCTGTAGTTGCCTCTGGCTATCCTGCCCGTGTCCCTGAGCTCCCTTATCATGCCCCTCATTGGCCTGACGCCCCTGACCCATTCGGTCTTCCTGGGGTTCCTTGCCCTTTCCTTGCCCTTCCTTCTTCCGGCGCCCTGCCTTCTGCCCCTCTTCTTCTGCTTTAGTATCTTCCTTGCCGCTGCCCTGCTGCTTCCTTTCTTCTGCACCTTGGTTATTGCGCCCTTTCGTATGAGGTTCCTGACATCATCCCTCGTGAGAGCCTCCTCGAGGTCAGCGGGCCTCTTGACCCTTACCCTGGAGATGCCGCATTTCATTATCCTTGCTGCCATCCTTTTCTGGGAAGCTATGTTGGTCATGGTATCACTCGTAACCGAACTCTTTGAGCTCTGCCTTGAAGTCTGAATCCTTCTTTATCTTGCCCCTCTTCTTCATTATCTCCCTAGCGAGTATCCAGAACACAAGGGCTATGGACTTCTTGCCGTTGTTGTTGCATGGTATCACGAGGTCTATGTTCTTGACAGAATTGAATGTGTCGCACAGGGCGACTATAGGAAGCCTCTTCTTCTTGGCTTCCTTTATCACCTGCTCGTCGACCAGCGGGTCCACCACCAGCACGACATCGGGCTCGTAGAAATCCTTGTAAGAAGGGTTTGTCAGCGTCCCGGGAGAGAACCTGCCTCCCATGGAGTTGGCACCGGTGTGTTTGGAGAACTCCCTGAGGGCCTCTGAGGCATTGTTCTTCCTGGAAGCGACCAGTATCTTATCGAAGCCCGACAGGAAATCGGATGCCTTGCCAATCCTCTCATCTACCATCTTCAGGTTGAAGACTGCCATGCCGTCTTCCCTTATCTTGTAGACGAACTTCTTCATGAAAGGCGTGCACGTCTTCATGCCTATATGCACACCTGCCGTAAGGTACTCCGTCTTCTCTACCAGCATGTTCTCCTCGGTCATGAGCATCACTTAGTTGCTATGGTTATAAAGATTACTATTTATTAAATGTGAAAGGTTTATAAGCGTTAGAGAAACGGCTATGTGCGCCGGTTTTTGCTTATTTCTTCCCGGCTTCCTTGGGCTTTATGTCTATGGGTATCACACCCGCCTCCCACTCAAGCTTGGCTATGTCCATGGGTTCTATGGTGCCCCGGGGAAGCTTCACCAGAACCGGGCTGCCCTGCGCTATCTGCAACGCCCTCGCTGATATTATCCTGGTCTTCTCGTATCGCGTGTACTCTTCCTGGCTTTTCATATAACCACGTATGAAAGAATATGTTTAAAAAGCTTTATCCGATGTACCTCAGCTGCTCTTTGCCCTTAACGGGGGCCTTCTCTTCCCTCGCTATCTGGTTGAGCGCCTTCTTCTGCAGGTCTTCCACCTTCTTTATGAACTTCTCCATCTCCTTGACCTTGGATTCCAGCTTGCCCATGTCTATGTCTATGTTGAGTATCTTCGTGAGGTTGTCCAGCACGGATTCCGCTGCTTTCGGGTCAGTCACTATGGGGAATCCCGAAGTCTCGCCCAGCAGGCAAAGGCCGTCCATTCCCATCTCCTTCCCCAGTCCGAGCAGCAGTCCGGATGCGCCTACTATGTATCCTACCCTCTCACCTGCGTCGAACTCTATGTCAAACTTGTTGTACTTCTTCTTGACTTTCTCGTCCGTTACGGCTCCTATGGTTTTGGGCTTGTCCTCGAGCTCGCCCGTGGCAAGCCCGCCTATGGTTATCAGGTCCTTCACGCCAAGCTTCTCTACGTACTCGAGTATCTGGGTAGCAACCTCGTAATGGCCGTTGGGTGACAGCGACTGGCAGTCGCCTGTAAGTATTATGATGTCCCTCTGGTTCTTCTTCTTTGCCTTGACGTAGTAGAACTCGTTCTTCAGAAGGTGGAGTCTGTACTCATCATGGACCATGACAAAAGGGAAGAAATGCTCCGAGTGCAACTGGGCGAACTTCTTCGCCTTTAGCTCTGAGATAAGGTAGCCTGCGGCCACGCGTCCTATGTTCCCTATCCCCGGAAGCCCTTCCACAAAAATAGGATTCTTAAGCTTGGGCTTCTCTATAGTCTTTATAACCGTCATCGTATCACTACTTTATACATAATAATCACGATGCTATATAAATTACTTAAATGTATATTGCCGTATAAGATACAAGTGCTCCCGTCGTCTAGTCCGGTCAAGGACACGAGGTTCTCGACCTCGTAACATGGGTTCAAATGGCGAGCTCGAATATGAATTCGAGTTCTGACAGGCACTGTGCCTGCTTTCGTCTGCAAATCCCATCGGGAGCGTCGGCGGGCTAAAAGTCGTCCGTTTAGGGCCCGTGGCTCAGTGGTAGAGCACACGACTGATAATCGTGGGGTCGGGAGTTCGATAGGACCGGCAGCTTGTAGCAACCACATAAGCTGCCCTTCCAGAGTGTCTCCCCGGGCCCATAAACTATTTAATTAAATATATATATTTAATAACACATAAACCCGAAATCCCAGAGATATGCATGGAGTACATCATCCAGCTTATCATCATATCCTTCGTGTCAGCAATAAGCAGTCTGGTTATCATAATCGTTCCTGGACACGTTCGGCATAAAGGGGAGGGTGAAGGCCGTGCTGCTATTCCCAGTAGCCGTGTTCTCTGCCGGCTTCTCTCTGCGCCTGACCGGCGCACCCGGCCTCATCGACGTGGGTTCTTCATGACTGACATGGGCTTCCTTGTGGTCTACCTGCTGTTCGCCTCGAGCTTCGTGCTCGGCCAGCTGAGGTATTGGGGGAAGAAATAGGATGGACTGGCCGGGATTTGAACCCGGAGCCTCTGCCTTTTCCTGCACCACATGAGCAGAACATGCGAAGGCAGCGATCTCGGAAGGAAATACGGCTTTATGATGTGGTTGCATGCCGTCATGCCTTCTACCGTTGATCTACCAGCCCGCTGGACTATTTTATAGCCGGAACAATTAAATAATAGCATGGTATTCGACATATACACGCTGGTGGAAGCGATATGGCTGATACTGCCAGCCTTCGCTGCCAACGGCCTGGCACCGTTGTTCAGGGGGAAGAGGCCAATAGACGGCGGCAGAATGCTTGTAAAGAATCGTATATTTGGCCCGGGCAAGACATGGGAAGGCCTGATGGGGGGCACCATTGTTGCGGTAGCCATAGCACTCGTGCAGCAGCTTGCGTTCCCCTTCCTCCCATGGCACATATCCGAGGTCCCCCTTAGCATAGCCCCTATGACAGCGCAGCTGGGTTTTATGCTCGGTCTGGGTGCCATGGCGGGCGATCTGGGCGGCTCGTTCATAAAGCGCAGGTTCAGGATGAAGCGCGGGGCCCCTGCTCCTCTGCTGGACCAGCTCGACTTCCTGACAGGTGCAATGCTGTTCGCTTCCCTGCTTGTGAGCATAAGGACCGGATGGTGGATACTCCTGCTCGTGATAACACCAGTGCTGCACTGGATAGCATGCATAATCGGCTACTTATTTAAAGTCAAGAAAACACCATATTAGCCATGGCAACAAAGGCTATAATCTTCGATTTATGGAACACCCTGGCATACAACAAGGGCGCAGGGAAGAACCCCATACTGATGCTCGAGGAGAAGCTTGGCCTTAACATGGACCTGTACAGGGAGGTCGAGCAGGGCTTCATGACAAAGAAGTTCGGGACGAAGAAGGAAGCAATGATAAGCCTGTGCAAGCATATAGGGGTAAAGCCCAGGGACATGCTGATAGACAGCCTGGTATACATGTGGGAGCACATGCAGCTGAATGTGAGCCTGTTCCCGGACGTCGTGCCGGTGCTGCAGAAACTGAGGAAGAAGTACAAGATAGGCCTGATATCCAATACCGAATGCTTCACCACCAAGGAGTTCCTCGACAAGGGGTACGGCAAGCACTTCGATTACATAGCGTTCTCGTGCGACCTGGGCATGCTGAAGCCTGACCCGAGCATATTCAGGGTCACCATGCATGAGCTGGGCTCCAAGCCAGAAGAGACCGTCATGGTCGGCGACAATCTCATGGATGATGTGCTTGCAGCTGAGAAGCTTGGTATGAAGGGCCTGCTGATAAAGAGGGACTTCGCGAAGTACGGGGCAAAGCCCAGCCATCTCGAATCAGGGACGCACAAGAACGTGATAAGGGACCTTACAGAGCTCCAGGATTACCTGGACTAGAGGCCAAGCAATTCTTTCACTTTGCCAAACACGCATTCCTTCGTGCCTGAGCCGTCTATCCTTTCCCATTTCCCGAAGACGCCCTTCTCTATCAGGCCGGCGTAGAAGCCGCGCAGGTTCTCGAGCAGCTTGCTGTCCGACTCGTTCCTGTCCAGCTTTCCCTTCTCCTTCATCTTCCGTTCCCGGGAAGTCCGGGGGGTTATGTCAAGGTACAATATCACATCAGGTGCCGGCAGGCCGACGGCCTCTGCCAGCCTCACTATGCCATCAACAGGGAACCCGCGGATGCCTTGGTATGCCATTGTAGTGGTCACGTACCTGTCAAGCACAACAGTCCTGCCCCCATCCAGCCATTTCCGCACCTTTTCGGCATCCTTGGCGAAGTCGGCCATGTATATCAGGACCTGCGACCGGACATCCAGGTCGTATTCGCCCTCCTGGTACATGTGTATGAACCTTCCTA
>QMZP01000081.1 GCA_003663225.1 Candidatus Aenigmatarchaeota archaeon
CCTGTCTGGCCGTTGCAGAGGTCAACGCACTGGCATCTCTCGATTCAACCTGCATCATAAGCGCAATCAGGTCATGAAATTTATATAGGATACTACAAGAATGAGTTATGGACCTCTTACTTTTTTTCATGCCAATGGTGCTTATACTCGGTGTTGTCACAAGCTATGATGATATAAGGCACGAGAGAATAAGGAATAAGTGGACAGGCGCGGCCATAGTATATGCATTTTTAGTGCTCTTCCTCATAACATTCAATTCCTATATGGCAGGCTTACCGATAGAGATGTCATATTTTTCTGATTACGCAATCAACCTTACCTTCTCGCTGCTGGTAGCTATGTTCATATGGTATTCGGGGTTATGGTCAGCCGGTGATGCAAAGTTATTCATAGCATATACAGCGCTATTGCCATTGAGCGTCTATCAGTTTGTCTACTTCCAGACCTTCCTGTCATTCACCATACTTGTGAACACTTTCATACCGCTGTTCATATACTTCTTCATAAAGGCCTTCGTGAAGACCGACATGAAGACCAAGATCCAAAGCATGAAGAGGTCCATAGGACCAAAAATAGTAGTGAAGAGGCTGATATCTATATTAGGGATATCAGCTCTTGCCAATACAATAGTGCTGGTAACAGGAATGCCTGGGAACATATTCATAATACTGTTTATGGTTCTTGCTATACACATGGCAATGGAAAAGGTGTTTAAGGACAACATGATGAAAGCTGCTATAGTTTTGGCCTGCATAGTCAGTGTGTACAGGTTCGACTACGTTATCTCGTGGGGGTTCCTCAACATGTTCCTGGTGATATTTTTCCTCTTCGTATTTGTCCGATACTTCATACTCAACCTTTCATACGGCATATTCACTACACCTATCTACATAGAGAACATAAAGCCTGGAATGGTGCTGGCTGAGGATGTCTTTTTGGAAGGCAAGAGATACAAGCGGAGACCGATTCTCCAGTATTCCATACTTCCGGACTTCAGTGATGAGAGGAAGAAGAGCATATTCGAGTCTAGGTACCTGAATAAATCAGACGTTGATAAGATAAAGAAATTACACAGTTCTGGCAAGTTCAAGCCCCATTCTCTGCGCGTGAATGATAATGTGCCGTTCGCTCCCATGATGTTCCTTGGCGTGATAATAACTATATTGATAAACCGCAGCCTGATAGCATTTCTGATGGCAATATTCAATTTATAAATATGCTACATAATTATATTATGAATTATATGGACAGTGACAAGGACATCAAGGGCAATCTAGAGATATGTACCAAGGACGGGGTAGTGACTGTTTCGGTCAACCCGAAGATATACCCCCTTGATGTCATCTACTCGGCTGCATATGTGTTCCTCGACAGGGCTTACATCATAATAGACGGCGACCCTGATGAAGAAATTGTTATCGAGTTCAGGCCGAAGGATAAAGGATCCGATTTGGAGTCCCTAGGCAATGAATTCAATAACGAGCTTCTAAGCTACTCTGTATACAAGACCCAGTCAGAGAAGAATTCTGCCATAAGGCAGCTCGTCCTTCAGCGTGCCCTTTTCACGAACGATCCCGAACTGGAGGACATCTTCAGCACTAGCTCGGGGACCGAGAGCTATGAAGATGACCCTGAAGGTATAGCGGTCCCGTGGGAAGACAAGTTCGGTGATAAGAGTGAAAAAAAGAAAGACTGAGATAAAATTCAACTCCAAGCTATATTGTAAGGAATGCATAGCCGATGCAGTGAAGGCTTTCTCCGATACATGCGAGTGCTCTGTGAAAGACGAGGGGAACTACAGCGTTGTTTCGATAAACACGGACATGGATGCCAACCATGTCAGGAACGAGTTTTGCAACTACGTGCTGGGACTTATGAAGAATAGTGCCAAGGTCTAGGTGTTGATGATGGTAGTGAGCTATTACCCTAGGTATGAGAAGGGATGCACAGGGAAGAAGAACGAACTTCTTTCCAACTTCGTCAGGCCGTACAAGGTTGGCGACAAGACCCTAGTAATATCCGATAATGGTGCGTGGGCAGTCCTTGATAACCAGCAGTACAAGAAAGTCACATCCGGAGAGCTGAAGAAAGATGATGCGCTGTTCAAGGACCTTGAGAGCAGGGGTGTTATATGGACAAGCGGCAACGTGTCTGATGTTGCAAGGGATTACAAGAGAAGGAAGCAGTTCCTGTTTCAGGGAACATCTCTCCACATAGTCATACCCACTTTCAGGTGCAACCACAAGTGCCTTTATTGTCACTCAAATGCAAGACCTGAGGAGAAAGATGGGTTCGATATGGATGAAGAGACCGCCAAGAAGGTGGTAGACTTCATAATGCAGAGCACCTCCGACTACATAAAAATAGAGTTCCAGGGAGGCGAGCCTCTTCTAAACTTTCCCATAATAAAGGTCATAATAGAATATGCAACGAAGAAGGCGGAGGAGAAGGAGAAAGTCCTTTCCTTCGATATAGTGACCAATTTTAGTCTAATGGATGACGAGAAGATGAAATATCTGATAAAGCGAGATGTGGGGCTCTGCACGTCGCTCGATGGACCCAAGGAGCTACATAACAAGAACAGGGTTCTGGCATACGGCAAAACCAAGGATTCCCACGCGAAGGTTGAGTACTGGATACGGAAGGTCAAGGAAGAATACAAGTACGAAAAAATAAATGCGCTTATGGTCATAACCAAACATTCTCTGCCCCTATGGAAAGAGATAGTGGACGAGTACGTCAGGCTGGGACTTGACAGGATATGGTTCGGTTTTGTCAACCCGCTGGGCAATGCCCAGAGCAACTGGGACAAGATAGGCTATACTGCCGAGGAATATGTCGATTTCTGGGGTAAGGCATTGGATTACATAATCAAGAGTGACATAGACATACGCGAGATGAGTGCGTCGATAATGATGAAGAAAATATTGACGAAGTCCGATCCGATGTATGTTGACCTGCAGTCCCCCTGTGGTGCCGTGATAGGCCAGATGGCTTATGACCACAAAGGTGACATATATACCTGTGATGAGGGCAAGATGTATGAGGAGTTCAAACTAGGTAACGTGGGAACACACAGCTACAAAGACATACTCACATCACCCAAGGCATGCACGATGGTAGCCTCATCCACCAACGACACGACGGCATGTGATTCGTGTGCTTGGAAGCCTTACTGCGGGCTGTGCCCTGTATGTAATTTCGCTTCCCAGGGCAACATAATAAGCAAGCTTCCCGAGGACTACAGATGCAAGATACTCAAAGGGCAGTTCAGATACCTGTTCGACAGGCTGCTCTCTGACAAAAGATACCTTAATGTCTTCAGCAAATGGGCTGAAAGAAAGGTTTTTTAAGTCAGGGAGCTCATTATAATATGTGGGGTCTTAATGAAATCCAAATTTCCTAAGATAAAGAAGGAGATAACCTCTTTTCTCGTGGGGGAGGAAGGCAAGATATCAAAACAGCACATACTGACCATAGGCGCTTTCCTTACTTTGTCGGCTCTGTTCACAGAAGAATCTAAAGCAGCACACAGCGGATCCCTTGTGGGGTCATGGAACGCGTCCACGAAGACCCTAACCGGAAGCCACACACACCATGGGTCACATTCGTCCCACAGTTCCCATTCATCACATTCATCACATTCATCCCATTCATCACATGGGTCACATTCGTCCCACAGTTCATACTGAAGGCATCTTTTTAATTCTTGTTATTACAGATAGGATTATGAAGGCTCTATTCTATTCAATAAACGGTATAGGTCTAGGTCATCTGAGCAGGACGAGTGCGATAGCGAAACAGATGATAGATGATGGAGGAGCTGACATAAAATTCTTCACAAAATCCGATTTTAACCTGTTCCTTGAAGACATGGGCGTACCATTCGTCAAATCGCCACCTGTCGGTATAGGCGACGACTCCGAAGCATTCATACACCTTGTGAACGAATACCTTCCTAAAGTCATAATATACGATAACTTCTTCCCCCATGGAGGATTGTTGTATGCAAACTCCAGGGGGATAAGGAACGTGCTTATACTCAGGAACAAAAAAAAAGGATTCATCGAGAAGGAGCTGTCAGATTACGGTGACGTGTATGCCAAGTTCGACCTGTTCGTAGTAACGGAGGATGGGCTAAAAGATAGGCTGCCAGAAAGCGTTCTGGAAAGGTCCATCTTTACCGGCCCGATAATACGGGAATCCGTGCGTGATAACAATGTCGCAAAGAGGTATGGTATAAAAGAGGATGATTTCGTGGTTTGCTTCACATGTGGTGGGGGCAGCAACTCGAAACGGCTGCCAGTATTCAATGCCGTAAAGGGGGCGTGGGAAGAGCTGAAAGGTAAAATAGACGGGCTAAAGTTCATAGTGCTCAGGGGGCCATTCTCCGGGGATTTTCCTGAATCCGAAGGCATTATTGTCAAAGAGTTTGAGAAAGACATGACAGGCCTTCTCGCTCACTGCGACATCGTAATCTCACATGCAGGATACAACACGGTTAATGAGATAATACTTTCAAAGAAACCATCGATTCTGATACCTGTTGATTCGAAGGATGACTGTCAGCTTGACCGAGCGATGAACGTAGAGAAGACGGGCATAGGATGGTGCTTGAAGGAGCCCGACAGCAAGCATATAGCCAGCCTAGTAAAGGAATTTCATGATAAACCACGCGTTAGAGAAGGCATCAGGAAAGCATTTGAGTCTATTAACGTTGTGCCAGGCAATAAAGAGGTTTCTGATGCGATATTGAGGCTTCTCAAAGAAGAGCGGGACGTACTGAAACTTGGAAAGTCCTGTAACAACAATTGCGTATGCTGCGAAGAACTCGGCAACAAGATAGGAATAGAAAAGA
>QMZP01000082.1 GCA_003663225.1 Candidatus Aenigmatarchaeota archaeon
CAATAGCTATGAATATGAACGATTTCCTGCGTATGGTCTTGCCGAATTCATACCGTGCCACTGTCATGGTCCTGCTAGACATCAGCACCCCTCATTGACATCTTGATGTCTTCGGGTATATCACCCTCAACGACATCTATGAATATCTCGCTCAGGGACCTGGTCTTGACCTCGAAGCGCATGATCTCGGCAGTCCTAGAGGCCGCCAGCTTCCTCATCATCTCTTGCGTGTCCGCGCCCTTCTTCAACACGAGCTCTGCATGGTTGCCGTAATCATCCTTCCTATCGACCCCCGCCATCTTGGGAAGCCTTCCTTTGTAATCTATGAAAAGGGACTGGCCATATCCTTTCTTTATGGTATCAAGGCCCCCATACAGCACCCTCTCCCCTTTATGTATCATGAGTATCCGGTCGCACATGCGCTCCACTTCGTCCATCTGGTGCGTGCTCATTATGATGGTCATCCCCCTCTTCTTGAGGTCCATTATGACATCCTTGACCAGCCTGCGGTTCACGGGGTCAAGGCCTGAGAAGGGTTCGTCCAGTATGAGTATCTCAGGATCATGGGCAACTGCTATTATGAACAGGACCTTCCTCTGCATGCCCTTGCTCAGCTCGCTTATCTGCTTGCCTTCATGGCCACTGAGGCCGAACCTCTTTAGCCATTTGTCCAGTCTATTGTCATCTAGCTCGCAGCCCTTCAGGGAAGCGAAATATCGTATGGCTTCACCGACAGTGGCGTCCCTGTACAAGCTGCCTTCCTCAGGAAGGTATCCTATGCGCTCCCTAACGTCATCCCTGCCGTTACCTGAGCCCAGCAGGCGCACCTTGCCCGCGTCCTGCCTCAGCACTTCGAGTATTATGCGTATCATTGTAGTCTTGCCGGCACCGTTCGGTCCCAGTAAACCAAACACCTCATTGCCATGGACTGAGAATGATATGTTGTCGAGAACCTTGTTGCTTCCGTAGCTCTTCTCGAGCCCCTCCACCTCGAGCTTGGCCTCCCTTGGCATATGAACATTTTGTTGTGCAGATTAAAAAAACAGTTTCATGGGAGGTTTAAAGGGAAACCACATAATCGTAAGGGCAACAGTATCATGAAGCAGGCAAGTTTATACCATTATGCAGGCTTGTCTGTACTCGAAGCCCCTGTCAACCGTGAATATGCCGCCGGATTCACCCAATTTGCATTCACCATATAAATCACTTTACCAATTAAGCACCATGGGCAGGTACATGGAGATGGCAAAGAACGTGATAAGAAGGTCTGACATACTCCTGTTGCTGCTGGACGCCAGGCACGCCCGGGAGAGCAGGAACGCCGAGGTAGAGTCAGCTGTAAAGAAGTCGGGCAGGCCTATCATATACGTGATAACCAAGTGCGACCTGGTAGAGAAGCCTGTCCTGGAGAAGCTAAAGAGGGAGATAAAGCCTTCGGTCTTCATATCCGCGAAAGAGAGGTATGGGAGCAGGAAGCTCAGGGAGAGGATAATTATAACAGCTCACAGGAACCTGGGAAGGAAGGAGGACATAGTGGTCGGCGTGCTTGGATACCCCAACGTAGGCAAGTCCTCACTGATAAACATGCTCAAAGGCAGACATTCCGCTCCAACAAGCAGTGTGAGCGGCTACACGAAGTCGCTCCAGAACATCAAATCGGACAGCAGGATAATGCTCATAGACACGCCTGGCGTGATACCGTATGAGGAGAAGGACAGCATGAAGGCCGTCCTGACAGGGGCTGTGGACTTCTCGAAGGTGAAGGACCCCGAATCCGCGCTGGAATCCATAATGAAGGAGTTCCCGGGCAGAGTGGAATCCCATTTCGGCGTTCCTGTAGAGGACGACAAGAGGGAGACCATAGGCACGATAGCGTTGAAGAAGCACATGCTGCTCAAGGGCGGCAGGCCCGACATGAGAAGGGCATCGTTGTCCATACTCAGGGCAATCCAGAACGGGAAGATATAGCGGGGCGAAAGCTATATTAAACAGCGGCCCTAAAGATTGTTTATGAAAATCAGCGAGGTACAACCCAACAACAACGCGACACTGGAGGAGATAGAGGTCGTCAGCAAGGGCGACATCAGGGAGTTCTCCAAGTTCGGCAAAACCAACAGGGTATGCAACTGCATCGTGAAGGATGATTCCGGCGAGATGCAGCTCACGCTCTGGAACGAAGAGATAGACACGGTCGAAGCAGGGGACAAGCTCAAGATAACTGACGGTTGGGTAAAGGAATGGAACGGGAACCTTCAGGTATCTGCCGGAAGGAACGGAAAGATTGAGAAGATATAGGTTCTGGGCAATTGTCCAATCCGGCATTGTTTCTTCTTTTCTTTAGCTATCAGCCTTAGGCCTGTCATTGATATGACTATTCAGCAGTTCTAGCCTAATCCCGCCCTTTTGGGGGAGTTGCGCTGCTGCTGGACGTCAGGACTCGTGTGGGGCTCTTTGGACGCTGTCCTTCATGCTCACGAAGTGGACATTCTCCTTCTCCCTTTCCCAGCACTCCTGGCATACCTTCAGCCCTTCCAGCCCGTACACCTTTCCGGTGAACTCCTTTAAGCTCTCGCATATGTTGACACAGTCGTTCCATTCACCTCACAATAGCGGGACGAAGCTGTAATGCTCCATGGTCAGCCTTGTTCTTAATGTGCCGCCTACTTTCCTTATTATTGACATGGGCCCGAGGGTGCGCGGGCATACCAGCACACCCCCCTCCTTGAGCAGCCCAAGAGCAAGATTGTCTATCCACTTTTCCTGATTGGGCCTGCTTATGCCTGCTGTGACTATTATCCTGTTGAACTGGTCGTCCCACAGAGTCACCTTGGAGAATATGTTCTCCGCCCTTATCTCCAGGTTGCTTATCCAGGAAGCATCCTTGCCAGACTTTCTGAGCGCTTTCCTCAGCTTCTCCACGTTCTCCTTCGCCTTTCCCGCGAGCGATGGTATGCGCTCAAGGCTTGTGACCTTGCCTGTCTTCACGAGATATGTCACCAAAGCAGCGTTCCAGCCGCTGCCCGTGCCGACCTCCAGTACATTATTGCCCTTGCGCAGCCTAGCCAACATGAGCATGCGGGCCACAGTGGAAGGCTGCGATATGGTCTGCCCCCTGTCTATGGGTATGGCCGAGTCATAGTAGGCATACCGCCCGTTGCCCACGAAGAAGGCCCTGTCCACGGTGCGCATGGCATCGAGTATGGACTTCACCATGTTCTCCGACCCGTCTTTCATGGGGAACGAGTGCAGGTACGCGTTAACGCTCTCCAGCATACGTTCCATTCTCTCGCTCATTCTATCACCTTACGCTTTAGATGTTGTAAACCAATCAATCCACGTCCAAGGGCCGGGGCAGAAGCCTCCCCTATTCCCTCTTGGAGTATTTTTCTTCGAAGTCCTTCCACGCCTCAGCGACAGCAGGTTCAGCATCCTCGAGCTTGGACATGATGATGTTCCTCACATCATCGGTAGTCTTTGCTTCCCTCTCTATCTGCCCGCTGACTTCCTTGACAAGGCTGTCTATCTTGTCCTGCATATCAGAAACCGATTTGTCTGCATCTATGGCAGCCTTCTGTATGGCCTTCCTGACTTTCTCCATGTCAAGCGGCTCGCTCTGGCCGCTTCTTTTGGTTATCTCAGCCATGAATATCACCCCATGTCTATGTTTGCATGCCAGGTATAAAAGAGTTACAGTCGCTATGGTGTGGCTTAAACGTGCCGGAAGGCTTCGGTGAACCATTCCGGCAGCATGTCCAGATTCTTTGCTGAGAATGACGTGAAGGAGGAATCCAGCAGGTAGGTGTCGCACCAGTCCTCCTCTGAACGGGTGCCCCTCCCGTATGTCTGGACGAGCCTCAGAACAGACTTCCACTGGTACCACCTGGGGTCGGCCTCCATGCGCCTCTTGCCCTGGCTGTCACCGATGTTGAGATACGGTATCTTGCATGTGTCCTGCCACCTGGATATGTCATTCCTGAAATCCATGCCTTCGTAAGCGCTGGGCGTGACAAGCACCCTAGGCTCATTGCTCTTCATGAATTTGCTTATGACTGAATCCCTGTTATCAGGCCCGTCGTTCGCCATGAGCCTGGAGCCCCCGGTTCCACGGAAGCTCTTCATTATGTAGTCCTGTATCTTGTATGTGTGGGTATGTATGACCCCCTTCTCGTCCGGGTACCTGTCCATGAGCGACTTTATCTCGTCCACTAGGACCGGCAGCGTGGACTCTATGGATTCCCTGGACATGCTGCCAAGAGGTTTGTAGTATATCGGGCGCTTCTCCGGGTCGAATTCTGACTGCGCCCTTATGAAGATGCAGTCCTCCATCGGCAACCCAAGGCCCTCTGCCATTGCGTCGGCGTCTATTATGGTAGCCGACTGCATGAGGAACAGTTCTGCCATGTCGAAGAACTTGTATGCCCAGGGCCTCACGAAGACCGGCCTGAACGTCACCCTCCTTCCCGCACGCTTCCCCTCGTCCACGTCAATCACCCAATTGTCCGGGCTGCTCGCAAGCTGCTCGCGGGTGTCATGGCACTTAGTCATCTTCTCCGAAAGGTTGTTCCATTTGTCTGCGAGCTCGAGCCTACTTTTGTCGCCCTCAGGGAGATTCTTAAGCTTCTCGAATACCGCTTTGCGCTCTTCCTCCATCCCTTTCTCCCATTCTTCCAGGCTCCTTTCCCAGCCCCTGATCGTCAGCGTGCCGTCCGGCACCTTGTGGCCTATGACCTCAAGGTCCCTGTCGGACACTGAGAATTTGACGACGTTCATCAGCATCTCCTCCATGTTGTGG
>QMZP01000083.1 GCA_003663225.1 Candidatus Aenigmatarchaeota archaeon
CTGAAGGTCATAGAGGACGCCTGCCAGGCGCACGGAGCCGAGTACAAAGGCAAGAGGGCGGGGTCGTTCGGTGACGCTGCCGCGTTTTCCTTCTACCCCGGGAAGAACCTGGGCGCGTATGGCGACGGCGGCGCTGTCGTAACCAGCAATGATGATATAGAAGAGAAGGTGAGGCTGCTCAGGGATTACGGCCAGAAACAGAAATACCACCACATAATAAAGGGCCATAACAACAGGCTCGACGCAATCCAGGCTGCAGTACTATCCGTGAAGCTGAAGCATCTTGAGGAATGGAACGAGAAAAGAAGGAAGAACGCCCGGGTCTATGATAAGATGCTGCCGGACGATATCCCCCGGCCAGTGGAATCATGTGGGTCGAAGCACGTTTACCATCTCTACGTCGTGCGCGTAAAGGAAAGAGACAGGGTGATAGAAGACCTGAGGAAAAAAGGAATATTCGCAGGCATACATTACCCGATACCGATACACCTTCAGGAAGCCTATTCAGACCTGGGATACAAAGAAGGCAGCTTTCCTGTCACCGAAAAGGCAGCGAATGAGGTGCTGTCGTTGCCCATGTTCCCAGAACTCAGTGAAAAGGAGATAGAGTTCGTATCGGACGCGCTGAGACCATGACATATGGACTTATGATACCAAATTCTTTTAAAGAGTCCAGAAAAGGCTTAATGTGATGAGCATATGAAAACGCTGTTGTTGAACCCCCCTTTCATGAATAAGTACTCGCGCCAGAGCAGGTCCCCTTGTGTGACCAAGGGTGGAACATTTTATTATCCATACTTCCTCGCATACGCTACTGGAGCCATGGAGAAGGTAGACCAGAAGGCAAAGCTGGTTGATGCTGTTGCCAGAGAATGGGGCACCGATGACACGGTGGCCTTTGCCAAGAGCATGGGTCCGGGATTGGTGGTGATAGACACGTCCACCCCCAGCATACATAACGATGTCGCTGTTGCTGAAGCTATTAAGAAAAGTCTGCCCGATGCTCACATAAGCCTGGTCGGTACACACCCAACGCATATGCCATTTGAGACTCTGAAAATGTCCAAGAGCATAGATTCTGTATGCGTCGGGGAATATGACTACACCATCAGAGACCTTGCTGAGGCCGTTGAGAAGGGGAAAGGAGTAGGCAAGGTTGAGGGTATAGCATACATGAACAAAGGAAAGCCCGTACTAACCAAACCCAGGGAACACATAAAGAACCTTGACGAACTCCCGTTCGTGTCAGAAGTATATAAGAGGCATCTCAACATACGGGACTACTTCTATGCATCAGTGAGGCATCCCCAAGTGACCATACTTACGGCCAGGGGCTGCCCGTTCAACTGCTCGTTCTGTAATTCGCCCTTTAAGGCATCGTACAGGGCAAGGTCAGCGGAGAATGTCGCCGATGAGTTCGAGTACATAAGGGACGAGCTGCCATATGTCAAGGAAGTCATGATAGAGGACGAAACGTTCCCTGCCATAAAGAAGAGGACGTTGGAGCTATGCAACCTGCTGGCAGAGCGTAGGAACAAGGTTCGATGGTCCTGCAACGCGAGGGTGGATACGGACCTCGAGACCATGAAGGCCATGAGGAAGGCGGGATGCAGGCTCATGTGCGTGGGATTCGAGAGCCCGAGGCAGGACGTTCTGAACAACATACACAAGGGCACGACCAAAGAAATGCAGATGAAATTCATGAAAGAAACAAGGAAAGCGGGCCTGATGGTCAACGGTTGCTTCATACTGGGGCTCCCGGATGACAACATGGAGACCATGAAGGAAACGATAGCGTTCGCAAAGGAGCTGGATCCAGACACTGCACAATTCTATCCCATAATGGTATACCCCGGACTAGAGTCATATGATTGGGCCAAGAAGAACGGTTACCTTACAACAGAAGACTACTCCAAATGGCTTACTGATGAAGGGCTGCACAAAACCACCATAAGCAGACCCGGACTCAGCGACAGTGAACTGCTTCGCATGTGCGATGCTGCCAGGAGGGAATTCTACATGAGGCCGTCATATATAGCGAAGAAGGCCCTGCAGTCTATTACCAAGCCCATGGAGCTCAAGAGGAACGTGAAATCATTCAAGACTTTTGTCAGGTACATACTCAAAGACAATTCGAAGTGATAGCATGATATCCGTTATAATACCGGCATACAACAGCGAGCCCACTATAGCAGAGTGCATAAAGTCACTACTTGACCAGAGCTATCATAAGCCCTACGAAATAATAGTGGTGGATGATGGAAGCAGCGACGGGACAGCCAAGATAGCGCGCAAGTTCAGAAACGTCAAAGTCGTAAGACAGAAGAACGGCGGGCCCGCAAAGGCCAGGAATACCGGGGCAAAGAAAGCCAATGGGAACATACTCCTTTTCACAGACGCGGATTGCGTTGCCGAAAAGAACTGGATTGAGGAAATGGTAAGTCCCCTTGACAGAAAGAAAGGGATAATAGGTGTCCAAGGCAGGTACAAAACAAGACAGAGAGGTATGGTCCCACGTTTTGTCCAGATGGAGATAGAGCAGCGGTATGACAGGATGGAGAAGGCCAAATACATAGATTTCGTCGGCTCATACTCCGCGGCATACTATGCGAAGGAGTTCCTGGATTTCGGGGGATTTGATGAATCGTTCCCGGCAGCTTCAGGCGAGGACCCTGACCTTTCATTCAGGCTGGCCAAGAAGGGATACAAAATGGTGTACAACCCAAATGCTGTGATATACCACAAGCATCCGGACTCGCTCGGCAAGTACCTGAAGACCAGGTATTACAGGGGCTACTGGGGCAGGCTCTTGTACAAGAAGCATCCGGACAAAAGGAAGGAATCCTCGTACAAACCGGGGTTTTTCTATTATGTTTTCTTTACTTGTATCTCTACGCTATTTATTCCACTCTTTTACTTGATATCAATCACAGAAATAGCAACATACGTTCTGATATTGTTTCTTGTCTTTTTGATAGTTTATGATTCGTTATACTATATAACAAAGGATCCTAGAATGATAGTATCTATACCTATCATATATTTGAGAAATATTGTAATAGGTATTGGTATTGTTTCTGGTTTTATTAAGGTGAAAGCATGAAAATTTGCCTTATATGTTCTTCGGGCGGGCACCTCATAGAGATGTTACCCATAGCAGAAGCCGTGCGGAAGAAGCATGACCATTTCTGGGTGACCTTCAGGAGCCCCATAACAGAGGAGACAGTGGGCAATGACAGGTATTACATGGTCCAGGATCCCATAAGGAACCCGCTGAAGTTCGCTAAACTCATCTTCAAATCAGTGTGGATATTCCTTAAGGAGAGGCCTGATGCAGTGATAACCACCGGCGCAGGCATGGCAGTCCCGTTCTGTGTTTTTTCAAAGCTTTTCAGAAGAAAACTGGTTTTCGTCGAGAGCCTTTGCAGAACAGAATCAGCATCCATGAGCGGGAAGGTCCTGTACAATTTCGCTGATAAGTTCTATGTGCAGTGGAAAAAGAACCTGGAACATTACGGCGACAAAGCAGAATATGTGGGTAGCGTCTATTAGGACCCCCTGGGCCTTGCCTTTGCTGGGTTGCCTACAGCTATGCTGTTGGGCGGCACGTCCTTCGTGACAACCGCGCCGGCGCCTATTAAGGAGTTCTCACCTATCCTCACGGGCAGTATGGTGGCGTTGGAACCTATGGTCACACCATCCTCTATGATTATCTCTTCCCAATGTTTCTCATCGAACCTCGGCGGGTACTTGTCATTCACGAACATAACACCGTGGCCTATGAACACGCTGTTACCTATCCTGGCCTTGCTGCATATGAAGGAGTGGCTCTGCACCCTGCAGTCATTACCTATGATGACATCCTTCTGTATCTCTACGAAAGGGCCGATGAGGCACCTGTCACCCACCTCGCACTCATACATGTTCACAAGGCCGGGATAGACCACCTTGGCGTCCTTACCCAGCTTGACGTCCCTTATCGGCATGCTATTCACCAACTGTTTCCCATTCACCTGTTCCCAAAGAGCGCTGTGCTGCTTCCAGGAACTTCACTACGTCCGTGCCATTCTCCCCGTCAGAAATTGGAGGCTTGGAATCGTTTATGCACTCCATGAAGTGCTCGCACTCTATCTTCAGCGGCTCCCCTCCTGGTATCTTGGGTATTATTATATCCCCGTCTCTCACGACATCCTTGAACTCGCCATATGATGATGCATTGTCGAACTCCACGCCCTTGTCGAAGACCCTTATCTTCTCGTTCGACACATCGTCAAAGACTACCATCTTCTTGGACCCCACTATCGTGGCGGTCCTTATCTTGTATGGATCCAGCCAGCTTGTGTGTATGTTTGCCATAGTACCGTCTTTGAACTCTGCTATGACGAACACCACGTCTTCCCTGTCACTCTTTATGTAGCCCCTGCCCTTTGCAATCACCCGTTTGGGCATGCCCACGATATCTATCAGCATCGAGATGTCGTGCGGTGCAAGGTCCCATAAAGAATTGACGTCCTTCCTTATCGGGCCAAGCCCCCTGCGCTGGAAGTTCAGGTAGACGACTTCGCCTATCTCACCATTCTTTACCAGCTCTTTCATCTTCCTGAATGCTGTGTTGTACATGAAGGTGTGCGCAACCATGAGGGTTGTGCCTTTGCCCTTTGCTATCCGGGTGAGCTCTTCCGCTTCCTTTGCCGCAGATGCCATGGGCTTATCTATGAGGACATGTTTCCCTGCCTGCA
>QMZP01000084.1 GCA_003663225.1 Candidatus Aenigmatarchaeota archaeon
ATGTTGGTAAGGTTATGTTCTCGAAAGGCAACGTCAAGGAGAGGGGCAGGCTGCCCGCGCTCGTCAAGGAAGGGGAGACCATAGTCGACATGTTCGCTGGCATAGGATACTTCACAATACCCATAGCCAGGACAGGAAAGCCATCTGTCGTGTATGCCATAGAGAAGAACCCGGATTCCGTGCGATTCCTCAGGAAAAACATAGAGCTGAACAAAGTAAAGAATGTTAGCGTGATGGAAACCGACAACAGGGAAGCCGGGCTTGAAGGGACGGCCGACCGCATCATAATGGGTTATCTCCCAGGCACCGAGAAATTCCTGGGAAGGGCCGTGGATATTCTCAAGGAGAGGGGTGTTATCCATTTCCACAACACATACAGGAAGGATGAGCTATGGGAAGTCCCCGAAAGGCATCTCAAGGAAGCCGCCAATAACGCAGGATATTATGTTGACATAATGGAGAGAAGGGTAGTCAAGCATTTCTCTCCCGGGGTGAAGCATGTCGTGATAGATGCGGTATTCACTGCCGGAAAGCCATGAAGTATATGCAGCCGTATTCCTTTGGCAGGACGCGCTCCATAGCGAGCTTTACCCTCTCTGGAAAGGAGAATGCCTCCAGGTTGCCCCACTTCGGTGTCTGCCATATGAAGGCTGAATCGAAATACACCGTCTTCATGCCATTTTCAGTCCCGAGGCGCTCAAGCTCCTCTTTTGTGTACATGTCAAGGCTCACCTTGACGCCGCTGACACTGAAGCTCTTGTTCCTTATGGTGTTCCCTGTGCGCTTCCTCATCATCTTCTCATGAAAGCCGTACTCGTTGTCCCATATGCTGGTCACGGAAAGCAAGAAATGCCCCCCGTTTCTGAGGACGCGTGAAGCCTCCGAGAACGCCTCACCCATCTCGTCCCTGTTCATAACATTGAATATCGAAAGAACCGTATCAAAAGATGAATCACTGAAAGGCAAGCATGTGGCATCTGCGCGGATGACCGTGCCCCTTCTTCTGGATATCTTCAGCATCTCCTTGCTTATATCGAGCCCCATGGTTCCGGGCCTGAGGTGGTAACCTGTCCCGCACCCAACATCCAGCACGTCACCTGAGAGCAGTCTCCTTAACATCCTGCCTTCCAGCTTCCTTATAACCATGGTTGTCGGGCTGCTGTGCCTCTTGTCATAGTGCTTCGCTGTCCTGTCATAGTATTCTGTCGCTTTCATGATATCAAGTATTGCATCAACGTTTAATATTTATCGAACTAACTCATGTTCATGGTTTCGGAAGCGCTGAGAAAGGAGCTTGAGGGACAGCAATACAGGATTATCGGCAATCACAGCGCCTGCAAGATATGCCACTGGACAAGGCAGTCGCTTGAGAACAAGGGAGTATGCTACAAGGAGATGTGGTACGGCGTGAAGAGCCACCGCTGCCTGCAGATGACACCAAACATAACATGCGACCAGAGGTGCATGTTCTGCTGGAGGATAATAGAGAGAACTGCCCTGCACAGCAAGCTCAAGCATGACGAGCCATCTGACATAATAGATGGCTGCATAGAGCAGCAGAAGCACCTGCTCAACGGCTTCCCGGGATTCGAAGGCACCAACATGAGGAAGTGGAAGGAAGCCCAAAACCCCACCAATGCAGCCATATCCCTGCTGGGCGAACCGACGCTGTACCCGAAGCTGTCCGGCCTTATAGAGGAGTTCCGCAAGAGGGGCATAACAACGTTCCTTGTCACCAATGGCATGCATCCCGAGGTCCTTGCAGATATCAAGGAGCCGACGCAGCTATACATATCACTGGACGCGCCGGACAAGGTCACATGGAAGGCGCTGGACAGGCCAGCATATCCGGACTTCTGGGAGCGCCTGAATGGTAGCCTGGAAACCATGAATTCCATGAAATGCAGGAAGGTGCTGAGGCTTACCCTTGTCAGGGGGCACAACATGAAGGATGCAGGGGGCTATGCCAGGCTGATAGAGAAGGCGAACCCCGACTTCATAGAGGCAAAGGCATACATGCATGTAGGCGAGTCGCAGAAGAGGCTACCGAGGAGCGCGATGCCTTCACATGATGAGGTCAAAACCTTCGCAGAACAGCTATCAGCGGAAACAGGATATTGTATAGGCGGCGAGCAGAGGCCGAGCAGGGTCGTCATGCTCAAGCCTTCTTAACCATCTTGCCCTTCGCTTGGGGGACCACCTTCAGCCTTGGTGATGGGAATCTCTTGCCAAGCTCTTTGCCTTGGAAATATTCATGCAGGAATAATGCCAGGGACGCTATCTCCGAATGGGGCTGGCTCGTTACAGCGAGATTGTAATCAGACTTCTCATACACATCGGGCGGGACCTTCTCCCCACCAACTATGAGCATAATGTCCTTCTTTCTCCTTATCTCAGCCATCTTCTCCTGGAATGGCATGCCATAGACTGTAAGATGCACGCTGATGCCTCTGAAGCCGTCAATCTCCCCCTTGTAGCTGTCAGAATGCCTTATGGAGAACTTGCCGCCCCATTGCTCTGCCACTTTCCTTACAGAGTCCTCTGTATCCCTGTCCTTCTGTCCGGTATAGACCATGCCGTCCGCGCCGAGCGCCCTGCCAGCGAGTGCGCAGTGTGTAGTTATCCTCTGGTCCCTGAATATCCTGTGCCCGAGCCTTAGTATCGTTATCATAAGAAGGATTTGTAGGAACGGCTTAAAAGGGCATCAGCCCGTTACATGAAAATAGCCTGCCACCTTCTTCCCCTGCATGACGAGCCCGTTGAAGAAGTCTGCTGCTTTCTGCGTGGGGTCTGAGTATAGCTTTATGCCCTTGTCAGAGCACACCTGCTCCACTTCAGGCAGTATCTTGACAGAGCCCTGCTCTCCGGTACCTATAACTATTATCTTCGGCTCCTTCTGCATGAGCTTTGCGAACTGGTCCATCCCGAATATGTGGTTCTTTGATATGAATTCAACCTTCCCGTCCCACCATACAATCATGTCCGAATAATAGGTCTTGCCGTCTATGTTTATCTCCCCAAAAGATACGGAATCTATGTTAACCATGCATTCACCTTCAACCTAATATTTAAAAGTGGGCGAGAACATAAATAAATAGATAGTATACAAGGGGGGTTTTAATGAACATTACTCTTACTGTGGTGGTTTCGGCCATAGTCATACTGATAACGGCTCTCGTGGTCATAACCATGTTCGGGGGAACAGTGACCACCTTCAGCACAATATCAGAAGCTACAAACAACTGCAGAACCACCGGGAAGATAGCGTGCGAGACCACTGGCCAGTTGCCTTTCACATGGGAAACGAAGTTCAAGGCCGGTGACAGTGTGACCGATTGCAAGACACTGGCACAATGTGATTCATGTACTGCCTGCGGCTGGACGCTGGAAACGCAGCAGCCCGCTGGTGGCGGACAGACCGGAAGCGGCCGATAAGCTTATTAAGCGCGGGATTTGATTTATTAGTCCCCGCATATTAATTTTATTAAATGATAGAGGCGATATCCCAGAGGATGCTCACCGTCGCCCTTATTTCTGCCCTTCTCGTGGCATCTGTCCTCATAATAATGCTCTCTGACACCGCGAAGCAGTTCGCCACAACGGTTGATGCAGAGATGAAGTGCAGGAACGTCGCAGAGGCCAGCTGCGCTGCATCTGGCACCATGCCTGCTTCATGGGATAACGATTTCATCATAGGAGGGGAGAAGCGGAGCTGCAGGGACATACTCGACTGCTCGTGCTATGGCACGACGCTTTCATGTGATTTGCCCTCGGGATAGTGGTTCTCTCTCAACTATAAAAGCGTCTGCACACAATTATATAACACGTTTTTCGACCTGTTTTGGTGGTATCGTGAAGGAAAAGGACATTATAGGACTCATAACAAAGGATTATTCATGGGAACAGGTGCTCTACAAGATAATAGCGTGGGAGGGCCTGGACCCGTGGGACCTTGACATAGTGAAGCTATCCAGCGTTTTTCTTGACTGCCTTGAGAAGACGGAGCAGGTGGATTTCAAGGTGCCTGCCAAGTACGTGGTCATAGCATCCGTGCTTCTCAGGATGAAGTCAGAACATCTGCATTTCATAGACTGGCTCACCAACCCGGAAGAGGGCATCGAGGAAGTGGGGGGTGAGATAGATTCCCAGCAGGACAGCGGACCGCCGGAGAACTTCGAGGTCAATCCCATAACAGTTCCCCCGGGAAGGCAGGTGAAGAGGAAGATAACCGCCAATGAGCTGGTACTCGCGCTCAGGAAGGTCCTCAACACGCAGGAGAAGCGCACGGTAACGAACAAGAAGGCACGGAAGCTTATCAAGATAGAGGATAGCAACATAGAGGAGAGGATAGCGAAGCTCCATGAAAGAATAAATCTGATGCTTGACAAAATAAAGGAGGAGGAACTGAGGTTCTCAGAGGTCGTTGACGAATGGAAGCGAGAGAGCATAATAGAGAACTTCATACCGCTTATTTATTTGGATAACGAGAAAAAGATAAAGTGCAGGCAGGAGGACCTTTTCAAGGAGATATTCATAAAGAGGCACTTCCCCGAAGATTCCCCTAAGAGCAGGGCAAAGACATACGGGCAGAAGATGAGACGAATGGTGCCGGTATAGGTGTTTGATATGGCAGACATAGGGATTGATGACATAATAACCATGGAGGACGGCAAGCCAAAGGTAAGCAAGTCCGGGCCCAGGCTCAAGGGG
>QMZP01000085.1 GCA_003663225.1 Candidatus Aenigmatarchaeota archaeon
TCCCTGAGGGAAGTTTTATATATACCTGCGTCCAAGAAATAGATAGCAATAGTCTCTCGGAGGCGATATGATGGTGTACCACTTGAAGTATTGGGTCCAGGTTCGGGACTTCTGTAGGATAGACCCTACGGAAGCCAGTTGGGCCGCGTTTAAGGACAACAGAGAGTTGGCTAAGGTCTGTCCTATGTACAAAAGTGATCCCCGCATGGCTATCAACAATGCTATTGACGCTGCGAAGGTGTGCTCCATAGCGGGGTCGCGGGAAGGGTTTGAAGCATGTTTAATATGGTACTTGGGGGATATATGTGGGCACCCCCGAGACTTGTCTCCAAGGTCCGTAGACGAATATCTCAAGGCGTGGGACAAAGCCGGCGAGGAAGTGCAGCGGCTTTATGAAACGCACGAGCTGTGAAGAGTTAGATAAGGTTCAATCAGTCTTTCGGAGGCGATAGGATGGTATATCATCTAAGATATTGGAAGCAGGTCCGGGACTTCTGTGAGATATATCCGAGGTGGACCACCAGGACGGCGTTTGTGGACAACCCGAAACTTAAGGAGTTCTGCCCGGTGTACAATCATAATGAGGCCTTCAAAGCTGCAGTGGACTGCAGCAAAGCTACCACTCAGGAGGGGTTTGAGGCGTGTCTGTTGCGCTACTTTGCAGAGGTGTGTAAGAAGGCTCATGTGCTGGATCCAGATTTGGGTCCAAAGCAGGTGGATGAGTACTTCAAGGCCTGGGACCGGGCAGGAGAGGAAATCATAAAGGACTATGAGGAGCACGACTACAAGAAACGCAAGCCTGGCCGTGAGCCGTGGTAGGAGGAACAAACCGCGGCTTCCAACAGCGAGCTGGAGGTTCACAGAGCGGGTGAGCATCAGTGAATCAGGAGACCGGCGGTCTGAGCCCTTATGAGAGGGCTGGGATTGAGGACGCAGCCAGGACGGTGGTTGAGCTCGTGGAGGGTCGTCTGGAGCGTCCGCTCGAGCTGGACCAGCTTGCGGAGACCTTTGCAGTTTTAGTACGCGGGCTTGCGGATGAGGACGTGGCAGAGGCCCTGGACAGCCGTATTGAAGAGCTTGCGACGCTTGATGTGCCCTCTGTCCACAAAAGGGTGGGCTATTCGGCTGTGGGGGCCTATGCGCTTCTGGCGGAGGCGCTGAAGAGGTGGAGCACTGCGGCTGTTTTCACGAAGTTCGAGGAGGCCTGCATTCGCACGGGCATCTTTGGGTCCACAAGGCGCTTCTTCACCTTGATGAACAACGCCATGGGGGCGATGTGGCTGGCGGAGCTGCCGGAGGGGCTGCTGAGCGAGCTGAACAAGGAGCGCGTTGATGTGGTTGTGGGCTGGGGGCTTGGGGTGGACCTCTCGCTGTTTGAGCTGGCACTCGCGCACGTCAAGGCCGTGATGGATGAGCCTGAGGAGATTGCTGCGAGCATGTTCCTTGCATGCACGATTGTGGCGGCGGTGCGGGTCCTTGAGGGCGCCACCGGGAGGTGCTACTTGAAGGTCCTTGCCAAGGCTGAGAGAGCCGTCCAATCCTGTATGGGGGAGGCCCTCAAGTGGTATCCCGGCAGGAGGGGCGAGGAGTGTCCCGAGGAGCTGTGGATCGGGCTGAACTTCTACTGGGAGCTCATGAATGCCTGCATGACGCAGATAGCGATGTATATATGTCCGGACGCTAAGGATTTCGACGAGCTGTTTAGGGAGATGGCTCGAAGCGCCACCGTCCTGCTGGCGATGAATGTCTCAGGGTACTCGGGCAGGGGCACCCGCTGGTTCAAAAGGTGCTATGAGCTTGCGCTGTATCTGTGGAAGGAGGATGCGTATTCTGAGCTGAGGTGGGTGAAGGAGTATCTGCCGAGGATTGATTTTGACGAGATGCTCCTGTTCGATAATGTCTACGAGCTTGAGATCTTCCTGAGCCTTGCACAGCTGCGGGGGCGTGACCTCGATGAGCTGGCGGTCACTCTTGTGAGGAAGAATGCCTCGGTGGCTGCGAGCTTGGGGGTCTACACGGCCCGGACGTTCGCCAGGCGTATCAGAGTGGCGGCCAGGCGGGAGCTCTTCAAGAGACTGGCGAAGGGCCTGCAGGGGAGGCACCCGCTCTCGGGCGACGGGGAGTACCTGCTGAGGGCGGCGTATCCCTTCGTGCCCTGCGCGAGCGTGCTCACCCAGACGCACATTGCCGCGAGAATCTTCCAGGGCATACTGCCGTCGTGCATGTCCTACGCCCTTGTGCCCTCATCCTTCACCAGCGTTGAGGCGAGCTCGGCCCTGCTGGCCACACTTTCGTTAGAGGTCAGGGAGTTCGTACACCCGCGGCTGTATGAGTACCTGAGGGAGCGGTGCGGGGGCGACATGGCTGTAGAGGCCACCGGGACTGCGTGCAAGGACCTGAACAACATGGTGGAGTCCCTGGCGAGAGTGGTAGTGAGGACAGACAGGCGCGTGGCCTTCTCCATTATGGACCTGGCAATAGGGGGGCTGAACAACATTTTGAGAAATATTGATTCGTGGCAGGTGCCCCCCTGGGCGCGGAGTACCCTTAGGGACTGTGTGGTGGATAACCTTGCGCACCTCTCAAGCGTGATTAAGCTGATGTATCACGACATGGAAGGGCTGGTCAAGAGCCTGTTTGAGAGTATTGAAAAGGGCATGCTGTCTCATGTGGGGGCTGCGTCCGAGGTCGAGAGGATCCTACGCCTGCATGACAGAGAGCTCTCGAGAGAGCTCCTGGTGGCCCTGTTTGACGGCATAGCCCAGAAGGTTCGCGAGGGCAAGTCCAAGTGGCTCTGGGTATACACTGATCTCGGCAAGGAAATGGTGGGGTCAACCCTGATCCCGGACGACAAGGAGGTGATGGACAGCATCGTGCGTCTAATGAGTGTGCTGAGCCCGCTCCAGGTGATGCACTATACCATAGCAGTCCTGGACAACGAGTCCCTAAGGGACAAAATGTGCAGCAGGGCAGTTGAGCTTGTGATTCAGAAAGCAGAGCCCGGAGAGCCCCGTCCTGAGCTGCCCGGAACTGCTCTCATGGTCTTTCAGAGGGCCTCAGAGATATGCCCCAAGGCGGCCTACAGCGACGAGGCGATTGAGTATCTGAGCAAGTTGCTGAGGGAGTACGGGACGTCCGCCTTCCTGTCCGCCCCCGACGCAGTGCGGCTCGGCGAGTATCTCGCGGGTAACCCCACGCATGAGGGTGTGAGGAGGCTGGCACGATTGGCAGCTCCCCTCCTGGTGGACAACATAGAACGCATGCCGGCGGAGGTCCTCAGGGCCCTGCAGGACATCCTGCCGCAGGAGATGCGCGGGGAAATCGTGAGGGGCTGCGAGAGGGGCAAGATGGGGAAATGCGTCTTCGCCCTGAGGATGCTCGGCCAGAGCAGCCCGGATGGAAGAAAGATCATGAAGATGCTGGCTGAGAAGAGCATAAGGGCTGGAAACCTGGGAAGCGCTCGTAATTGGATCAAGGGACTTGCGATTGAGCGTCTCGGGGAGGAGCGCGTTGAGAAAATCAGGAAGGAGACGGTGGAGGACTTCACATCCAGGGAGTGGCACTCCATCGACTGCGCCGAGGTTTCGAGGAGCAGGATCGTGCTTGAGAGCCTGCCCGGGCTGCTCTATCTGCGCAGGCTGTACCGCGAGATGGACCCGAGAGCTGCTGCGCTGGACAGGGCCGTGGTGGAGAAGCCCATAACCGTCAAGCCCGAGAAGGCCCGTGCAGCAACCCTCCCGAGGGAAATCGTGGACTACATAAGACAGCTCGGCGAGGAGAAGGGCGAGGAATATGTCATCAAGCCCGGGGACGTGCGGTACGTCTACAGGAAGAAGGACGGCCGTGAGGAGAAGATCCGCATAGGCAAGCTCCTGAAGCGCAGGCCGGACCTGACTAAGGAGTACATCAAGCTTATGCAGAGCATGGAGAAGGAGCGCAGGAGGTGGTTCTACCTCAGCACCGATCCTGATGACCTGGTTAGAAAGAGCACCTGCCAGTTCTGGACCTCGTGCGAGAGGGTGGGAGAGTCCTACGGCAAACCCGATGATGACTGCGGCTGGTGCGATGACATAGTGTACGGCAATGCCGTAGCCTACTTGACAAAGGAGCGTGGCAGAAAGAGATGGGACATCAGGACCAGCGTCAAGTGGTGCGTGCTGCCCGACGGCACTGTGAGGGCCTTCCCTATGACGAAGTTCTACGGCAATCAGTCCTACCGGGGGTCGCTGTATCAGCGCACGCTGGACCGCCTGGAGGAGGTCGGGCTGTGGAGCGAGAGGGACGCCGGAAAGTACTGCCTCCTGCCGTATCCCTACACAGGGTACCTGGACAGCCCGCTGGAGGACAGGAAGAGCGTGGTCAGCTTGGAGGATGAGTGGGCAGACACCATTGTGGATCCTGAGATGGGGCACTGTGTGCTTGCGATTATACCCGGCAGGGACGAGTTCCTGGAGGAGGGCGACGAGACGGGCGGCTGAGCCCTCAGGCAAGTTTTATATACCCGAAGGGCCCATAGGGATAACCATGGCTGATGAGATTGATCTCGTCGACGCCGGCTGTTGCTTCCGCGGCCACACGGTCTACGTCCCGCTGGAGCTCTCAACAGACCCCAGCAAGTGGAGGGGAAATCTCTACTACTTCTCCGGGGGAATACCGAGAAAGCTTCCGAAGA
>QMZP01000086.1 GCA_003663225.1 Candidatus Aenigmatarchaeota archaeon
GTACACGCTTAGCTGCCTCAGGTCCCTTGGGCTGTTGACGTTTATGTTGACACCGTTGCCGAGCTGCAGCCTCCTGTATTGGGGTAGGATGGTGCTTATGCCCAGCATGAGGAAGCCCAGAGTGAAATTGCCGAACCATGAGCCTTCGAAGAAATATGAAATGACCATGCCTGCGATTATCATGGAAAGGACGGTTATGATCTTGCTCACGTGCGTTCCCCACTCACCGCCAAGCTTGTCTTCTGACCACCTGGTGAATGCGTTGCCCTGGAGGTTCCTGGCATTCCTTTCATCTTCTTCCCTGTTGCGTAACCTGCCTCTCAAGTCCCTGAACTGTTCCCTTAGCTCCCTTCTCCTGAACCTGTACTCGTCCCTGGTTATTCTTCCAGCCTGCAAATCCCTGTTAAGGTTCTGTATGCGCACCCTCATAGCCCTTCTTGCCCTGTCCTCCCTGTTCCTAAGATCGTCCCTTCTGTTTCGGAAACCTGTTATCCTGTTCAGCAGCGTCACACGCGGCGGTCTCGTATCCCTCCTTCGCCTCCTGATATTGCTCAGTTCCCGCCTGTATGTGTCTGGGGTCATATTGCCCGCATTAAGCTGCTGCCTGAGGTTGCGTTCCTGCCTGTCATAGAAGACCCTGGCCCCCTCTTTTGCTTGCCTGGGAGAGAGCCTCATTCTGTGAGCATCACAACGTGGGTTGTCACAGAAGTAGAACTCCGTGTTGTCCTGCGTGTTGGTGACATGCATCAGCCGCTTTTCCCCGCATTCAGGGCACATTATATCCGACCTTTCCCTTTGCTCCCTTCCTATGTCATTCCTTATATCCCCTATTATGCCGCGCGCGAACCTTACTATGTTCCTCTCGCGCTGGTTGGGTCTCATCTGCTGCAGCCTGAGCGTTATCTCAGAAAGTATGTCATTCTCGGAGACGTTCTGGTTTATCAGCTCCCTTATCCTGCCTTCTATCTCCCGTGTTTCATCATTATTCAGGATTATCCTTGCTGCGCGCCTGTCGTTGGCCACACACGTGTCCCAGATGTCGCTGTCTACGGTGAATTCACCGTGTATCGGGCAGGACACATCGTATCTTCCCCGTCTGTTCCTTCCAGTGCCCACGTAGTATCGTTCCCTGCTCACTGTCAGGGTCCTTCTGCAGTTCTGCACCCCTGATGTCTGGTTCTGGGGCAGACCGCGCCTTATGCACTCATTAAACAGCTCTCCGCACCTTACCAACTAACCCACCTGATAAATTATTAGTCTTGAATATGTATAAATAACGAAAACAAGCGTCATCATACGTGTCTTACGCAATGAAAACACCTGTGATGATTAATGTCACCATATAGTAGTGAAAAGGGTTAACTTTAAATACCCCGGAAACAATTTTCATGTAATAAATGGGGATAACATGGCAGAAGGAAGCAACAGGCTCAGGAGAGGTGTAATACACATAATCGATGGTGACGATTATGACGGCGGCTATGTGAGGGATTCTGAATCCGGCCTAGAGATACCGTTCTATACCAGTAATGTTACCATAGGTGAAGACCTTACCAACCCCGAGTCCGGGACAGAAGTGATGTATGATGCGGGGCGCAACGGCGATAGCGGGCTTATGGTTACTGGATTATACTCGGTTCAGGACAACCATACCAACCCATCCGATGGCGACAGGAGAGTGGAGAGATATGTCAGAATCCATAGTAGTGGAAGGGACAAATCCAGCAAGAACTACTGGCTGGCGATAACGGCTGACGGGACACCCGTTTTCATCCATGAGAATCAACTAAGGGATGATTGTGGGAATGGTTATATCCCCCGAAGGGGAGATATTTTGGTGTACGATGACAGCTCTTCCCGTGATTTTCGTAGGAATTTTAATGGCATGCCTGGAGGGGATCCCGTATACAGGGGCAGCAAGATTATGAGATTTGCAAAAGGCATAAGGACGCTTAGAGATGGCGAGACTGTTGATGCTCAATTTCCCGAATTTCCGGTAAACGACTCAAATAGAGGCAGTAGCCGTGCAGGCGGAAACGGCGGGGATATTGACCATGATAATAATAGTGGCAATGACGATGCGAACAGTGGCAGGGCACCTGAGACATCACTACCCACTGCGGGCGGAGGTTCCGGCGGCAGTGGCGGACCTGGTGACGGCGGGGGCTCTGGCAGCGGATATGGTAATGGGGGAGGCTCAGGTGGCGATGATAACAGGCCAGGAGCCGACGATGGCAACGATGATGACGGTAATCAGAGAGGGAACCGCAGGTCTCCGAGAAGGCCCAGTTACACGCCGGTATCCAGAAGGATACGCGCAGCTTATGATGGCATAAGGTCAAACCTGCAGGACGATGATCTGGAAGGCCAGCTGAGGTCGTACATGAGGCAGCTGGACGAACTTAACAGTGTTGATGAAACCCAATATACCCACAACGGGCAGATGCAGTACAGGATGGATATAGCTGAGACTGAAGACATGATAAGGAGACTGAGAGAACGGATGAGGGAAAGGGACCGTGATGTTTTCTTTGAAGAGCTTCGCGACATGAGGACAGTGCAGCTGGCTGGCATACCCAACAGGAGGCCGTGGGGAAGCAGGAGAAGGCGCCAGGCAGCCAGGAGCATAACAGATAGCCTTCGCCAGCTTGATATCTTGGAAAGACGGTGGCTCGAAACCGCAAGCACTGCAGAGTATCTGAGCGATGACCAGAGGGCCGAGGAACAGAGGAGAGTCAGGAGAGCAGTGAATGAATACAGGACCGACCTGGGCAACCGATGGACCACCATGAGCAGAAGGCCGTGGATACGCAGGCTGGTATGACCAAGTAATCCTTTTTCCCACTGATGGGTATTGAATGACGCAAAACTTTTAAATTTTACATGCATTATTTACATGTGGGTGGAATTTCCCACGTTTATGCTTATGCAATAAAACACACCAGACCCCATAGGACAGGAACATGGCTTCTGTCTTGGGTCACAATGGAATGCCTCATAGGGCCATCTATTGCCTTTTTTTCTCTCCGTCTGGTGTGTTTTGCGATAACCATATATTGTTTGCTGTACGTTCGTGTTCGGAGCGTTAAGCCTTTGCAAGACCATGTTAACCCCGGCGGTGAAAGGAACCAAACCATGAAAACCAAAACAATCACAATTCTGATAGGTCTTCTCGCCTTCGTTGTGCCTGTGTTCACGGGATGCGACAAGAATGAGGACGAGAAGAAGGATGTCCAGGTAGTCAAGCCCAATGAAGAGGAGAAGCCCGAGCCCAGGCTGGAGAAGCTCAGCTACGGGTCCCGCATCATGGGCAGCGAGTGCCTGGTCAACGAATATGGCGTCAGGATCAAGGTTATCATCAACCGGCCCGGCATCAGGTGCTCAAGCGCCCCGGGCGGCTCCCCTGACGGCGCTGAGCTGAAGTTCTTCAGGCCATATTTCGTCTTCAAGACGTATCCTGAGGGATCCGGCAGCCCGAGCAGCTTCCTGATAGGGTCGACTCCCAGCAAGGACAACATGCTGGGATGGGTGGACGCCGGGCACGTCCAGCGGTGGGACCACCGCATAGGCGACCGGTATGCGAGGACCTCGGGCAGGCGCCCAAGGCTCTACGTGTTCCGCACACAGGAAGATGCGTCCAAATGGACAGGTGGGGACCGCGACGTGAAGCCCATCGCACGGGCTTCTATGGACTATGGGACCGAGACATTCATGCCATGGCCCGTCATTGAGAAGCGCAAGCAGAGCATCGACGGGCACGAATACGAGTTCCATCGCATCGCCTTCCTGGGCGAATACAAACAGGGCACGAACATAAGCGAATCTGCTGAGTACACATCAGGCGGCGGCAGTATCACGGCCCCTGATGAGATGGCTTCAGAAGAGGAGCAGAAACGTGTCCAGCAGTCCGTCCGGATGGTTGATATTGTGTTCGTCATCGACACGACCTCGTCCATGCAGGACGTCATCGATGCTACCAAGAAAGCCGCCAAGACCATAGCCAACGGCGTGGAAGGCCTCTCGTTCGGTCCTGATGTGGCATTTGGCATGGTCGAGTACAGGGACTATGTTGACAAGCTCTACTTCAATGAGAGCACAAAGAGGGTATACAAGGTCTACCCCCTTGTGAGCGACATCAACCAGTTCAGGCAGATGATAGAACCTGTGTCCGAAGCCAATGTCAGCAGCCAGGACTACCCTGAGGCTGTCTATGACGGCGTCAACGCCGCCCTGCGCCAGATAAACTGGCGCGGTAAGGGACTATCCACCCGTATCATCGTCCTGCTGGGCGACAACTCGGCACACGAGCCTGGCCACGTCAAGAACCCCCACGGAATCAGCTCCCAGGACCTGGTGAACCTGGCCAACCGCAAGGACATGCATGTCACCATCTTCGGCATCTGCTGCCCGGGCGGCGGAGGCAGCTCTGAGAGGGACAGGCACCGCAGCCAGTTCACCTTCCTTGCTGAAAAGACGGGAGGCAAATGCTACAACCTGGACAATGCGTCCAGGGTGGTCAGCCAGGTCGATGAAATCGTCCGCCGGAAGATGGGCGGTGATGTCAAGGCCAGGGTGTTCGTGGTGGACACTATCGTTGAGAAGGGCCTTGAGCAGAGCAGGGAAGAAATCCTCGCGAAGATCCCGGAGCGGGAGTTCACAGAGGTCCTTGA
>QMZP01000087.1 GCA_003663225.1 Candidatus Aenigmatarchaeota archaeon
CAGTACACTGTCACAAGTGATGGCACTGTGGTGGAACCCAACCAGCAGGGCGGATATGTCTCCCCCGGCTCTGGCAGCGGAGATGACAGCGGCTCGATAACCATAGGCATGCCGGGCATTGACACCAACACATCTGGCGGGATGCAGCAGCCTGTCAGGACAGAGCCTGCCATAATAGCGGTAGAGCCCGAGAAGGTGGTTAGGATAAACAGGACAGAGCCCGTGCCCGTGAAGGTGGAGGACCCCGACATAGGCATGCGCAGGATAACGATAAAGAGCAGGACAGAGACCGAGGCCAGGATAAAGGTGGAAAGGGTCTCGGACATCCCGGAGAACATAACAACACCCGCAGGAACCACAAAGGTCAAGCCGGTTGCTGAGAGGAATATGGTGTACCAGTACCTGAATGTGACGCATGAGAACCTGGATGACGACGACATAGAGGTCGTTACCATATCATTCAGCGTCAACCAGACATGGATAAGGGAGCGCATGCTAAACAAGACGGACATATACCTTGCCAGGTATTACGGCGGCCAGTGGAACAGGCTGGAGACCCGCTTCGTTAACCAGACGCCGCTCGAGGCCAACTACGAGGCCGAGAGCCCGGGGCTTTCCATATTCACCATAGTGGGGGGCAGCATCCTTTCCATGACCAACAGGACATGCATACCATACGACTTCAGGTGCTACGGCGACGCGTTCCAGGAATGCGACATGCGCGGTGAGGAATGGGTCACTAAGAGCGTATGCAAGCACGGATGCTCGGAGAATGGCTGTATTGGTGGTGACGGCGACGATACGGCTGTCAGGACAACGAGCTCCTGGACAGGCATCCTGGCGATAGGGCTCGTGCTCATGCTGCTTGGTATAGTTGCTTATTATTACGAGAGCAGAAGGGAGAAGCTGACGCGGGAGATAGAGGAGTTCAGGTAAATCATCCCTTGCCTTTGGTGCCATTCTTTTTATGGGCCTTTCTCTTGGCCCCTTTTCCGGCCCTTCTGACCTTCTTGACGAAACCTTTGTATGTCTTGCTGTAAAGCGGGTCCTTCGTAAGCTTCTTTATGTCCCGCTTGTATATCTCGTCCGAGAGCTTCCTGCCGGTCTCCTTTTCCCACTTGTCTATGGTTATGCCCTGCGACTTCTGGTTCCGGTCCCTGTACCACTCGGGTATGACATTGAACGCGCAGAATGGTATTATCCTGCCGTCGCTCATGGCATAGTGGATGGTGCACCTCTTGACCCTCTCTATGTCGTAGTTGAACTTGTCCTGGAAGTGCATCATGCCCACGAACAGCGATTTCTTGTGGAAGTCGCCAAGCGCGCGGTAGTCATGCTTGACCAGCGCATTGAACAATATCTTCCTCAGGTTGAATTCCTTCGGGGCTGTCTCATTGTCTATGAATGAGCCCAGCCTCCTGAGCATCTTGAGCAGAAGTATGTGCTTGTTCTTGCCTGATTCCAGCGCGTCTGCCTGCTCCCCGAGATACTCGAAGAACCCGTCCACGTCAACGAACCTGGTTATCGGTACCATCCTGCCCCGGTCGTTCCTGAATATATAAGTGCCCATGCCGCACGCGAAGTGTGAGCTCAGGTCGTATTCCTTCTTGCCCGTGAGGGCTGATACGAACCTGGTCATGTTAGCGGGCGTTGGCACCGGGTAGAAGTCATCCCTCGATACCTGGCCGTCGGTCTGCTCCTCTATGGCCTTTATGGTGTCAGGTATGGTTATCCTGTGCTTCATCCTCTCCTTCTGTGGCATCAACCCGACCAGCGAGACAGGCTGGTAGTTCACGGCCCTGACAACGTCTATGTTCTTGAATCCAAATTTCAGCACGTCGCCGACCTCGTGGTCGTTGGTACCTCTTATCACGGTCGGGACGAGCACCACACCGAGCCCTGTCTTCCTGCAGTTCTCCATGACGCCCGGTATCTCGTAATGGTTCTTGGAATTGGTCTGCGGGGTCACACCATCGAATGACAGGTAGAGCGTGTTCACGCCATTCTCACGCAGCTGCTGAGCGAGCTCCAGGTCCTTGGAAAGCCTTATGCCGTTGGTGTTAAGCTGTACGTGGTCGAAGCCCTCTTCCTTGCACAGCCTTATTATGTCTATCAGGTCCTCCCTTAGCGTTGGCTCGCCGCCCGTTAGCTGTATGGCGTTGCAGGGGACAGGCCTCTCTCCCCTGAGCTTGCTCAGCATCTCCCTTATCTGCCCCATGGTGGGCTCGTATACGTATCCCAGCCTCTCTGAGTAGAAGAAGCAATACCAGCACCTGAGGTCGCAGCGCGTGGTAAGCGCTATGTTGGCAAGGGCGGTGTGGCTCTTGTGCATGCTGCACAGGCCGCAGTCCTTGGGGCACACAGGGTTATCCTTGGTGACCTGCGGGTTCTCAACGCCTGTGCCGTCATGCGCGTACCTTTTTGCCCTCCTGTACATGGCGGCGTCGCCCCAGTACACATCCTCGAACACCCCGTGCTTCTTGCACTCCTTGACTATCCATATCTTGCCGTCCCTCTCATGGAGGTGGGCCGGTATTATGTCAAGGCATTTCGGGCAGATTGAAGTGGTGTCGTCAAGGAGAATGTCATCTACCTCCCTGACAAGGCTCTCTTTCTTCACTGTCCTCTTGCCCTCTTTGCCTGGCATGGTAACATCTTTTGGAAGTTTTCAAAAGTATTAAATACTTAAGTAAAGGATTTAAATAAGTTATAGTTGTGAGCGGATGGAGAGGAAGCAGACTGTTGAGAGGAGGATACTGAACACATTCGCAGACGTCGCCTCGTCGATAGGGTATTCCCCCCTTCACGGGAAGATAATAGGCGTCCTTCTGGTCAAGCGGAAGTCAATGAGCCTGCAGGAGCTCGCCAAGTCCACAGGATATTCCAGCTCCATGGTCTCGCTTAGCCTTGACCTGCTTGAGGTCCTGGGTGTCGTCAAGAAGGTGAAGAAGACCGCTGACAGGAAGCTGTACATAGAGCTCTCCGGTGACCTCCTCGAATGCCTGAAGAAGGCGTTCGTGATGAGGCTTGAGAAGAGCATATCAGAGTCACTTGATTCGTTCGAGGGTCTTAAGTCCAGCGCCGAGGGCGACCCCGAAGCCCAAAGGACCCTGAGGATACTGGAAGACGAAATAAAGAGGCTGGACAGATACGTCAGGCTACTCTCGAAGATCCGGCTACCATGAGCTCTCCATCAGGTTCACCCACCATGAACCTGTACTGGATGCGCGCTTCCTTTGTCATGTATTCTTCCATTGTGTCGCCGAGCCTGCATATGTCTATGGCCCTTGCGACATCCGGGGATATCCTTGATATCCTCATATTGCCCCGCTTCCTGGCTATGCACAGTATCTTTGCTACCATTGCCCCGTCCCAGGAATACATGCCGCCGTCGCTCACGCCGGACAGGTCAACATCTATCCCCCCGACAGTTGGATAGTCCTCTACCATACTCCTCAACTGCCTGTACATGTTGTTCAGGAACTCGTCCTCTATGGTGTCGCCGAAGAAATAGATTATCATCCTCCTGTCGCGGCTGTCTATGTCGTACTCCAGCTCCATTGTTAATCTTGCGTGTCGGTAATAAAATATGGAGGCAGGGGCCGCGATACCTTTATAAACACTACCTTTCATACTGTATACAGTGGTTTTATGATAATACCGATAAGGTGCTATACGTGCGGCAAGCCCATAGGGCAGCACTGGGACGAGTACCAGAAGGAAGTCAAAAAGGGCACTAAACCCGGCACAGTCATGGACAAGCTCGGCCTGGACAGATACTGCTGCAGGTCCATATTCCTGACGCACATCGATATGACCGAGAGGGTCGGCAAGTTCAAGAAGTAGACTGTCGCCTGTTCTGATAAAGAATAAAAAGGAGGGGAAGCACTGTCCTTGTTTTTCTACTTCCCCAGGTCGTTCTTGTCCATTATGCAGACGGAAGTCCTGATTTCCTCTTTGTCGGTGCCCACGAGGTACTTCACACCCTTCTTCTTGGCAACGTAGTTCAGGTTTGAGTCGACCTTGCCGTCGAGCACTATGGCGTGCGGGTTGTCCAGCGTCTTCACAGTGCTCTCGAGCTCTGTCACAGGCACCTTGCCAAGGACCTCGCCGTTCTCGTCCAGTATGCAGGCGGCCCTTGTGCCCACGAGGCTGTCGAGCGTCTTCTTGAAGGACTCCTTCTGCTTGACGGTAGCCCTCGGGGGCCTCTCGTCTCTCGATGAGCTCCTCCTGGAATCCCTCCTTCCATACCTGCCGGAAGGGCGCTCCCTTCGGTCCCTGCTGTCCCTGGGCTTGTAGCGGCTGGAGCCTGAACTCCTTGTGCTATCCTTGCTTATCCTGGACATGAACTGGTCCGCCGGGCTCTTGTCCCTAAGGGCTTTGAATACCTCCTTCTTGGTGAGCTCCTCTACTTCCTTGCCTTCGGGCGCAGATGCTATGAAGTCGATGCCCGGTGCCTTCTGCAGGAGCTCCTTTGATATCAGCTGCCCTCCCCTGTCGCCGTCGACGAACAAGGTAGCGACCTTCTCTTTCACGATATTCGATATGGCAGGCGGTATCGAAGTGCCCTCTATGGCTATGGTGTTCCTTATGCCGAACTTCAAGAGGTTCACGACGTCTGCCCTTCCTTCCACTATTATTATGTCG
>QMZP01000088.1 GCA_003663225.1 Candidatus Aenigmatarchaeota archaeon
ACCGGCGGCGTACCGACTTCCACTTCAAACTCCTTGGATTCGGTGTCGACTATGACCTTCACAGGGACCTGCATGCCCTGCATCTCCTTCGTCTTCTCGTTTATCTTGTCAACGACCGCCTGCACGTTTATCTTCAGCGGCGCTATGGACGGGCCCAGCGGCGGGGCTGCTGTTGCCTTGCCGCCTTCAACCATTACCTCTATCGTTTCCTTCTCCATCAGTAATCCTCGTAATCTTCAAGTTCCCTGGATTTCTTCTTTTTCTTCGTCTCCATTTCAAGCTCTGCAAGTATGCCTTCGGGCTCATCATTCTCTTCCTCTCCGGGCTTTGCTTCAGCGGGCTTCTCTTCCTTGGCCTCAGCAGGGGCTTCCTTTGTCTCAGGCTGCTGTTCAGGCTCCCCCGGGGCAGCCCTTGCTTCTTCCCTTTCCTTAAGCGCCTGCAGGTCGAATGCGGAGCCCTCTTCCTTCTCTTCAGTTTCTTCCTCCGACCCTTCCTGCGGGGCAGGCACATGTTCCCGGGCTTCGCTTGCCTCGTCGCTCTTCGCCTTCTTTATTATCTTGATGAACTCCGTGGCTATAGTGACAGGTATCGGTATCGATGCCTCCAGGAGCTCTATGGTAACCTCGTCCTTCACCTTGTCTATCCTCTTTATCTCTCCACGCTCTCCGCGGAACGGCCCGCCTATTATCTCCACGAGGTCTCCCTCTGAAACCATTATCCTGGTCTTCTTCTGCTCAAGGAAGTGCCTTATCTCCTCAAGTCTCACCGGCTTCTCTATGAGGCCCTTTGTGTGCATGAGCCCCTGCATGCCCTTCTGTATGGCGCCAAGACCTCCCTCGACGAAGACATATGCCTTTATCTCGGCCGGGTGGAATATGGAGTATATCTCGAGTTGCTTGCTTTTGACGTTAGACTCAAGCATATCCATGACCATCTCTTCTCTCCCGGATGTTGTCCTTATTGTGTATATCGCCATGTGCACACCTACAATCCTATTATCACAAATCCCATGAATATCAGGAATCCTATTGTGCCTATTATGAATATTCCCAGGGCCGACATCTTGCCGGTTGTCACGAACTCATCCTTGCTGGGTTTGCGTGCTACTTGCAGTACCCTTACATATCTCCTAAAAGATTCTTTTATATCCATATGTTATCACTGCAAAACCGGGGAATCCTTATACCCCTTTTTCACCCGCATTATTTAAATAGTTTATTGAGCTCCCTTATAACGGTCATATCTCCCTATTTATTAGGAACATGGCAAGTGATTTCAGCCTTTCTTTGGCATCAGAATCGTCAAGCACAGGCTCTGCCTCTTTCCACGCGTCTTCCACCATATTCCTTGCGACGTTCTTGGCATATTCGAGCGAGCCGTATTTCTTGAGTATGGATATGGCCTCGTCTATGAGCTCCTTCTCGCGCGTGTGCATGCCCAGTATCTCTATCAGGCGCTTCCTGTCATTCTCGTTGGCCTTCTTCAGCGTGTGTATCACCATCAGCGTCCTCTTGCCCTCTGTTATGTCATCCCCGTAGCCCTTCTTATCCTGAAACTTCGAGCCTCCTGCGCTGAGCAGGTCGTCCTGTATCTGGAACCCTATCCCCACCATCTCGGCGAACTTGCCAAGTGTCTCTTTCTGTTCAGGAGTCGCTCCGGACAGGACAGCAGCAAGCCTGGCTGCCATGCGCGTGAGGCACCCTGTTTTGTATGCGCACATCTGCATGTATTCCTCTTCGCCTATGTTGTCCTCGTTGCCTTTGTGCCAGTATATGTCCATGGCCTGGCCTGCATGTATGTTTATCATCTCCTGGGCAAAGACGTTCCATGCATCCAGCAGCGTACTGTCATCGAATCTCTCTCTGTTCTTCATGAATACCAGCATCGGCAGGAAGTACATGAAGTTGCCTGCGTTTATCGCTATGTCCTCACCGAATAGCTTATGTGTACACGGCTTCCCGCGCCTCAGCTCGCCCATGTCCTCTATGTCATCTATCATTATGCTGCCCTCGTGGGCGAACTCAACAACTGAGGCAAAGTCCTTAACCTTCCCAGTGTCTGCACCGAGCGCCTCGCACATAAGGAGGAACAAAGCTGGTCTGAACCGCTTGCCTCCGCGGTCGAGGAAGTCCCATACCGGCACGGAAAGCGCTTCTGTAAGGGCTTTCTCATCATATGCATGCCTCGGCCTGCCGAATATGGCTTCAAGGTCCCCTGAATCCAAGCTCTTCGGCAGGTACTTCTCGAGAATCGCATCTATATCAGGCTTCTTCTCCTTCAGGTACTCTGTCACATCATCCGACATCTCACACCAACATTATGGGTTTGTTTCCTTTGTTTTTAAGCATATGTCCTGACCGGTCAATGCTTTTTAAGATGGTGAGACAACTATTATACATGTCAGTTAAGAGGATTAAAACTGGGATACCCGGTCTTGATGGCCTGATAGAGGGTGGGTTGGTCCAAGGTTCTGTGAACATGATAACCGGCTCCGCAGGTACGGGCAAGACCATATTCGGGGCACAGTTCATATGGAACGGCCTGCAGAAGGGCGAGACCGGTGTATACATATCACTCGAAGAAAGTCCCGAAGACATAAAGGAGGATATGAAGATATTCGGATGGGACTTCGAGAAATATGAGAAGAAGGGGCTGTGCAAGATAATATATCACGACCCGGCGCAGGTCAACAACCTCTCTACCGTGATGACGGAGGAAATATCCAATGTGGACGCCAACAGGCTCGTCATAGACTCAACATCAGTCTTCGGGCTCAACATAGAGAACCCGTCCCAGATAAGAAGGAGGCTGTTCGGCCTGGCCAGTGCTCTCAAGAAGCACACAGACACAACTGCCATAATAATCACGGAAATACCGGAGGACAGCAAAGCCCTCTCCAGGTGGGGGGTAGAGGAGTTCGTTGTTGACAGTGTATTGATACTCAATTATCTCGGCATAGGGGAGGAATACAGCAGGTCGCTCATGATAAGGAAGATGAGAAGGACCGACCACGGCAAGGACATATATCCGTTCGAGATAAGCAACAAGGGCATATCGCTCGGGACGCCCAAGATGAACCTATAGGCAGTCCTTTGATTTCTGGTATTCTGAGAGTTGACTGAGCCAATATTCCATGGAAGACGTGTCGATGTCACCCGCCCCGCTCACAGTCCATCTGCCGTCTTCGAAGATTGTGACGAACACATCAGACTCGGGGCAGCGGTATATTGCCTTGACTTCCTTGCCCCTTTTAGGTACGCGCACAAACCCGTTCTTCTCCAGAAGCCTTATCATATTATTCACCAGCAACGCTAATCCCTTGTAAGAACACACTATATAATGTCACAGTAGTCTATATATTTCTATCTTACAAAACCGTGATATGAAATACCATTTCGTGTTCATCGTTCTCATGGTAGCAATCGCCTGGATTGCCCTCTACGTGGGGCTGCTGCCGGTTTTCTGGGCCAGGATGATTGGCATGCTGCTGGTTTTCGTCGGGTTCCTTTTTACCTTCGTCCTGACGGACGAGATAGGTGATGTGTTCAGGACTGTCGCCATCGACGCAATGGTCATAGGCATAGTCCTGCTGATAATATGGATATAGAAACAGGCGGGTCAGTTGCACCTGACCAATCTTATCTTGCTCCTCTTCATGTACTCGGCCGCGAGAAGCTTTACGAGCTTCTCATACAGGTTCCTCGCGGACATGGCTGATACCATGCCCAGTTCCTTGGAGCCGTCCATCACTACGTACTTGTCGTTCTTTCCCACAGTCTCACCTCCCTTCCGATATAGATACGCGTATGCGGGTTCGTCAAAGAACACACACCGTGCGCATTTGTTTCCACTTTTTTCCCACTAAGGTGCTGCTCTATGTATATGTAAGGGGTCCCTTAAAAACATGACGGGGAAAAGTGGAACTTTCTTATTTAAAACCCGGAATCAATATATTATCGTTCAGGTGTCACATGTCGACGCTGAAGGTCAAGGACATAATGAAGAGCAACGTGATAACCGTAGACCCGCAGCTTACTGTTTCTGACGCAGCCAAGATAATGACGAACAACAGGATAGGCTCTGTTGTTGTGCTTGACAAGAAGATGAAACCGGTGGATATAGTGACGGACGACGACATAGTCGGACTCATAGCAGGCGGCAAGGACCCGAAGAAGCTCAAAATAAAGGACATACCAAAGAAAAGGGATCTTATAACCACGTCACCGGAGGATGACGTGCTCAAGACAACGAAGAGAATGATAAAGACGGGTGTCAAGAGGTTGCCAGTGATAAAGGACGGAAAGCTGCAGGGCATAGTGTCCGACAAGGAGATACTGATAACAGCGCCTGAGCTCCTGGAGATAATGTCAGAGAAGCTGAGGACAAGGGTAGAGATGGTCGCGCAGCCCGACCAGCACATATCAGGCATATGCGAGGAGTGCGAGTCATACTCTGACGAGCTCGTCAACCTTGGCGGACGATGGCTCTGCGAGGACTGCAGGGAAGGCTAGTCACCAACCAGGCGTTCCGCCGTTTTCTGTACTCTCTTTCCATAAACCCGGTTCCCTAACCAGCGTCTTCCCGTTGCCATCGGCCCCCCAGCTATAATCATATGTAACAG
>QMZP01000089.1 GCA_003663225.1 Candidatus Aenigmatarchaeota archaeon
GCGACACAAAGGATACTGCATACCACACACAGGGGGACACGTGCAAGCCCGTATCGGGCCCGACCGTTACGTTGGGGAGTTTCAAGCCAACCGAGTTTGTTGACTCGATGTATCAGCATGTGACCACTGTCACCGCAAGGGTGGGCTTCCTTCCGTCGGGCGCAGAACTGCACCCAACATGCAAGCTCGCTGGCGGTGATTTCATCTGCTCCGCTTCATGCAGCGAGATAAACGCGACCAGTGAGTCGGTCTGCACTATTATCATACCGTCGATAGACTACTCGGCAACCCCGCATTACAACGCCGCCATGAACAGGATAATACTAAGTGACAACGAGCTCAACATAAGCCTTGACTTCAACAACGGCTCGTCAGTGGCGAGCAAGGCGTTCAGCTTCAGCGTGCCCGAGATAAGGATAGAGCCAACGTTCCACTGCGGTGATGGGGCATGCGAGGCCAGCCTAAACGAGAGCTGGTCCAACTGCTGCATAGACTGTGACTGCGTGGGTGATGACATGTACTGCTACACGGGCGTCAACCTTGCAGGGCAGTGCCTGAACTCGAGCATGATAAATCTCGTGATAGGAGGCACAGAGCCAAGCCTGCCCGAGTGCACAATACACTTCTACAGGGGCGAATGCCAGTTCATCAGCCCTGTAACGGTATATGCATCAGTGCCCAACCCGCCGGATGACATGGAGCTGATAAGGGACTTTTATTTCTTTGACGGGAAGAACTACGACATAAACTGCTTGGAGGAGCCATACGGCCAGAACGAGAACTACACGTGCTCGACCGTGCTGCCTGAGATAGCGGGCGAAGACGGCGGCATAACAAACAAGCAGTTCAGGCTGTGGTTCACGATAAAGTACACACTGAACGGCTCTGAGAAGACGCAGAACATCTCCGCGACCATACCACAGCTGGCGCTGCAGAGGACCAAGTCTGAGCGTGTCATGGAATGTGAGAGTGTGATAGAAGAGCTGGAGAGCAAGGAGCAGGACCTCAGCAGCAAGAAAACCACGCTCTACGGCTTCCTCGGGATAGCGAGCGCTCTTGCAGCAGTATTCTGCACGCTTGCGGCCATAAAGGACAGCGGGTGGATAATACTGTGCGGCATAGCACTGATACTGGTGGGCTGCATAGGCAACATGCTGATGTCGTCCGTTGACAAACTCAAGCAGGAGGTCGACCAGCTGAAAGCCCAGAGACAGTCCCTGTGCGCCACAAGCGACCCGGGCAGCATGATGTCCGCCCTCGGCGGGTCAAAGGGCGCGGGGCTGAACATGGCGAGCATAGGCCTCAGCGTTATATGCGCGGTCGGTGTGGTGGTCACGATGATGGGAATAGGCGCAGTGATGCCTGCGGGAGGAGGCGGTGAGGGGACCGTCATATCGGGCCATCCGGGAGAGATACCGGGCACAGAGCTGCCTCCGATGGCATGAGCCTAATTTATAGACAAGGCCGTACAATTATATTATATGCGGGGGCAGATGGAGTTCTTAGTGATAATAGGCGTTATGGTCGTCGTGGCCATCGTGGCCTACTATTCCTTCACCACCAGCACCATATTCCCGGAGAACGTGCCGCAGAGCATGTTACAGCAGCAGAAGCTTGTAAAGGATGGCATCATACACATAAGCCGGCATGGCGCCAACACCGCGCTTGAATGGATAGAGAAGCAGGGGGGTTACGTGGAGACAGAACCTGCCAACACGGTAAGCTTCACCAAGGTGTCCGTACCGTACTGGCAGAAGTGCAACAGCGCCGACATGGCACCGTCTCTCAGTGATATCGAGGAGGGTCTGGAAGATGCAACAGAGCATTACATAAGGAACAGCCTGTACCAGAAGGCGCAGTACTTCGGAAAGAACGTCAGCTTCGGTGTAAGGGACCTTAGCGTTGATGCCAACATACTCGACAGCAAGATAGACTTCAAGGTCTATCTGCCCACGGTTCTCAGCGGATATAGCATAGAGCAGCCGTACACGTTCTCGGTCCCCACCAACTTCAAGCAGATATACGAGTTCGGGAAGAATTTCATACAGGAGAACGCACAGAAGAGGATGCTGGAGCATTTCACAATATCTACCATATACTTCTCAGACAAACTTGCGACGCAGGGAGTCCTCACAGAATGCGGCGAGAGTATATACCTCAGCGGGCCTGAGATAGGAGAAGGCCTCGAGCAATCCATAAGGTACAGCATATCCAACATAGCATGGTGGGAGCCCATGCAGAAGGCTTCGGACGGCTCGAAGTCATACTCGATAGAATCTGTCATGGGAAAGAAGTATCCGCAGCTTGACATAGGGCTGTACCTCCCTGACAGCTTCAGCATAGAGTCCGCGGATTCCCTCAGCATAACCAACAACGACTTCGTGGCCAGCGCCTTCATATGGACCATACCGGTATGCTTCGCGGCATACAACTGGAAGTATTCCGTCCTGTACCCGGTGATAGTCAGGGTCAAGGATGGCCTCACAGGGGACTACGTCAACTTCGCCGTGATGGTGGACGTGGACGAGATGCTCCCGGGCAACTGCATAGGTCCGCACCCGGGAAGCGGGGACACCGGCATAGATATGGACTGCTTCGCCGGCATAACTGTCACGGACAGCTCAGGGAGCCCGCTGAAGCACGCGAGCGCCAACTTCGGCGGTTATACTATAGGTAAGAGCGACGAATACGGCGTGATACGCGGACCCGTAGTGTGCGGTACAGAAGACCTGGGCATACAGATGCCCGGTTACAGCTTCTACAAGGAACGGATAAGCTCGGACAGCATAAACGGCACGTACACGCTGAAGAGGATACCTGATATTGACATAAGGATGAGCAGCGTGATGATGAAGGATTACGACGGCAGTGCCACAGAGCCTGACAACAGGACCGTCGGGCTCCAGTACAAGAAATGCAGGATAATGCCCACCACGCACACCATAATGGTCAACATATCAAGAGGCGAGGACAGTTATCTTGTGTCCAACGTAGACCCGTCATCGATAAGTTCGGCAGACTGCTGGCAGAGCGCGAGCTGCACGGCATGCAGCGCCGACCATACTGACGAAGACAACTGCCGCCAGTGCGCTAATGCGTGCAGCGCAGACGTCACAAGGAACGTGTCTGTGAGCTACATACCGAGCGGTTCATACACAATAAAGGCGGATATGTGGAACACCCAGAGCATGATGGGCATGGGAGGGTTCAGGACCGTGTTCTCCATACCCGAGGAGGATTCCACAGTGCGGATATACATACCAGAGGAGAGCGGACTGATAACCATATCAGAGTCAGACCGGGCAAGGCTCACAGGCAAGCTCAGGGATGAATGCGGCATGGAACCTGCCTCCCTCATGGAGCAAAAGAGCGTCCTGGAGATGTTGTCGGGGTGCTCATGCACACAGCTGAAAGCAGTGATAGAGAACGAGCTCTCGTGGTGCATTGGGTCCGAGAAGGTAGAGAGCAGCTTCTGGGAGGACAGCAGCACGTGCGCCTCGGGCCTCTGCGAAACATGGGGATGCAACAAAAACGAAGTCATAAGTGACATAGAGGGCTGCGGGTTCAATGTGAGGGGATGCTCATGAAATACAAGATTGTTGCTCTGGAAACGTTCGCCATAATTGTGTCATACATAATACTGTTCATGCCCATGTCCTTCGCGCTGAACATAAATATATACCTCCACGGGACATCAAGCCAGCTGGGCAGTGCTTCCATAAACCCCGATGCGGCCGTGCGCGCCATAGTCAGCACGTCGGGGGACAACAATGTCACTATATCAGTCTCCAACAAGACATCCAAGCAGGTGATAAGGACGGTAATATACAAATGCAGGGGGCTTGACCCTGCAAGCTGCCTTTCATCCGTTACGCCGGAATCCATCGCCGGCAACATGCAGAAGACGTATGCGTGGTCAGAGCTCGCTGACACCACGGCGGCATATCCACAGACTGGCCACATCATATTGCTGGCCGAGGTTGCAGGCGCAGGCAGCGAATGGTACGGATACCATTACATGCTGTACAAGCACGACCAGAGCTCTGGTTTCGATCCGGTCTCTTCCATGAGCATAAGCAGGGTCGACCTCTATGCGAGGACTAGCAGCATGGTCAACGCCATAAAGAACTTCATAGACAGCAGGAAGATGATACCCATGAACCAGGACTGGGTATCCAAGGCCGCGGTATACGGGGCAAGCGGCTACCATGAAGCTTCGACTGACAATCCGGCGTCAGGCTTCCAGACGTCTGTCAACTACAGCAATGTGGTATCAGGCATGAATGATGACTATGTTCTGGCGTTCCCGGTGGTCGGGTCAGGGTATTACAACCCCGTAGTGTTCAATGACAACCCATCGTACGTTTGCGGCAACAACACATGCGATTACGCTCTTGGCGAGACGTCGTCCAACTGCTGCTATGACTGCGGATGCCCCATAAACCAGTATTGCGACCCGGGCGTGGGTTGCAGGGACATAGGCATGATAAGCCTTGACCTCGTGGGCCAGCAGCAGACGGGCATATCGAACTGCTACGTGCCCCACAACATCAACATATATGTCAAGATAGTTGGTGCGCCGACCGGCATGACCATACTCAACC
>QMZP01000090.1 GCA_003663225.1 Candidatus Aenigmatarchaeota archaeon
CACCGGTCTTAGGCCGTCAAACATGCCGTTTTGGGATACAAGCGGCGGAAGCTGAAATATCCTAGCAAGCTTGTCCAAACCAAGCTCTTTCTGGGGCAGTCCGCTATTGGCAATGATCACTTCCGAGGATGGGATAAGAGAGCATATTGCTTTCACCAGGGATTTCACCCTGGTCCCATGACCAAGACCACCGAAATGGTGGTAATAGAACATCACTCGCATATGCAATCCACACCCCCTAACACGAAAGGCCTCTTGCACACCACGCAGCCATCATATTTAGGTATCCTTCCTATGTCTCTGAGCTTCCTATATTTCTCGGATTTCCATATATCCTTGAACCTTCTCTTGTTAACGTTTCCCAGGCCAAAGTCGGCGTGCTCTGAATCACAGCATATTGTAACATCACCGCTCGATAACACCCTGCTGGATGTAAGGGCTGTTGTGCAAGGAAGCCTGTCATACTTGCCTATAGCATATTCACCCCTCGAGAAGTTCAATATCTCTTCTTCAAAGTTTTCAGGGTTGTCCATGAGCATCTTTGCCTGGTATTTGGGGGATTTTCCCATCAACGAGGAAAATGTGGGGAAGAATATAACATCGATGCCGGTTTTCTCTCCCAAACTGAGCAGCGATGGCGCTATAAGGAAGTAGAACTCTTTCATCTGTCTTTCGCTAAGCTTCAGGCGCTTGTCAACATGTGGCTCAGAGAATACTATATGGGACATTATCAGGGTCCCGACACCTTTTCTTTTGGCTAGTGCGAGAACCTTCAGCGAGTCTCTGTAATTGAAGCTGTTCATGGTGAATATGAATCCGAACCTTATATCCGGGTTGAGTTTTTTAAGATTACTTATAGCGTCCATGGTTCTCTGCCAGCTGCCTGATACCTTGGTTACCTTGTCATGGTATTCCGGTGTGCTATGATGCACGGATGTTGTCATGTAGTCCAGACCACTCTCTACCAGCATGCCGGCATACTGCTCATCAATCACATAACCGTTGCTCATTATTTCGGTCTTCAGGCCGATTCTGCTGGCATGACTTATCAGCGCTGGAAGCTCTTCATATAATGTAGGCTCTCCTCCTGTAAAAACCACCCGCTTGAAGCCGAGTTCCTTGATGTCATCTATGACTCCTATCACAGTATTCTTGGATAGCTCAAAGGTTTTACCACTCTTCCTCGATTTGGCCTGGCCGCACATGATACAATCAAGATTGCATCTCTTCATGAGCTGTATAATGACTGAGCCAAGGCCCTGTTGCATTCTGTATTTGGACATAGTAAAATTATGGGAATATATTTTTAATACTATGAAGGAACATGTCAGCATAGTTCCCGTAAGAGCCATGGAAGGACGCGCATCCACCGCAGTCCATCTTTCTCGCGGATTCTATCACTGACATCGAAGTTCTTGATGTCCATGCATCATCGAAACTTCCTTCCGCCAGGTTGCCTACGGAATTGAAATGCAGGCACCTGAACACATCGCCGTTTGGCATTACGAATGCTGTCCCAAGAGGTGAAAGGCAGGTGTCCATTATCGTTCTCCCTTTATTAATGTATCTTATAGTATCCAGGAAGAATGCAGCATTCGCGCTTTCCCCCCTTCTCAGACAATCCGATGCCACTTTCTTGAGCTGTTCGGATATCACCAATCTATCCGGACCGGAGAAGGATGTACCAAATCCGGGCTTTCCGCCAGGATTTGTGTAATGTATCGCTACCTCCACTGGCTTGGCTCCGAACTCCATACCCATTTGCCTGGAAAGTTCATATGCATCTGTTATCTCTCCCAAATTCTCCTTAGTTATGGTGAATTTCATCTTCAACCGTACCCAAGGGAAATGCTTTCTTACAGCTTTTATAGTCTTCATGGTTTTGTTGAACGACCCTGGCATCCCCCTGTGCAGGTCATGCGTATCCTTCATACCATCTATGCTTACATGCAACCTGGACCCCTTCACACCGAACTTGGAAAATGCCCTTATTATTTTGTCTGTAAGCGTGCCGTTGGTCGTTATGGTATACGGATTACCTGGGAACGTTTCCTTTATGAAGGAAAGCACACTCTCGAGGTTTTCAGACAGGAACGGCTCTCCCCCAGTGACAGATATATTGAAGTCCTTTCCCAGCGTTTTATATCCATCCTTGACGACATCGCTACAGCCTATTTTTTGTAGAACTGAGTCTTCCATATCAAGGTGTTCGTACTTGGTTTTCCATATGTCGCACATCATACACCTGAGGTTGCATCTGAGCGTGCTTACAAGATTCAGACTTCTAAGCCTTCCAGGGGGTCTCTCTAACATTCTTTATCCACCTTACAGCACCATTTGCATATCGGCAGCAAATTGTTTCTGAGTATTTTTTCCCTGATGCTGCCTCCGTCATTACTCGATTTGTTCCTTATGAACTCACAGATTATTCTGTTACCCATGGGATCAATCCTGATACCATCCAGTTGCCTACAACAGACGTATTCAACATCCCGTATATCTCCTCTATGGAATCTTGACAGCATATCACGTGCTATACGCGGCTCCATTTCCAGTTGCATGCCCCGGTTCTTAGATATCGCCGCGGCTCTCCTCAGGCATCTGAGAATATCCAAATAAGAGTAATTGTTATGCCTCACGGCAGGCCCCTTTATTTCAAGTTCCTCCACAAGTGAGCGCGATGATTCCCTGTCCCTATTCTCTATGCAAACCGGATATATGAGCTTCTGCTTCCTTATTCCGGCATCCGCCAAAATTTTTGTTAGCTCAGGTATGGCATCTATATTATCGTCCAACACAACGGTGGCAACTGAAACATCAAAGAGCTTGTTAGCCACCAACATGGCATTGAACGTCTTCCTGAAGACTCCATTCCCACGCAAAGAGTCATGCACTTCTTTTGGACCGTCCAAAGAGAATATTATGTTCCTGAGCCCTATGCATCCCACGAGTTTCTCAATCTTGGGGGTGTCAAGGAGCGTGCCGTTGGTTGTCACCTCATAGGTCACTTTTTTTCTGTCCAGGTAATGAAATATGTCAAAAATGTCATCCCGAAGGAACGTCTCACCCCCTAAGAAGGACACATGACCCAACCTATTTATAGAGTCTATGACATCCATGGCACCATGCGTATCTAGCTCGTTGGGATGCCTTGCTTCTTTCTGCGTGCACATAGGGCAGTCAAGGTTGCATCTCAGGGTAAGCTCCCAGTTCAGCGTTTTACCGGGGTCGGGATTATAACTCTTATAGCTGCCGCACATGAGCATGCACCCGGGGCAACGACCGTTTGCTATCATGCTTCTCTGTTTGTGGGCCTTAGCTCCGTTCCATACGTTGACTATCCCATCCCTTAGGTTCCCAAGCTTGTCCATCATTATGCATCCAAACACATCCCCATTGGGCATTATCGTCACGGAATCATCAGCTATATTGCATTTTGGAGGGTCTCTCTTCTTCAGATAGAACGGCATATCCTTATAGAACACATATTTTTTCATGTTCCTTCCCATTTCTTTCTCCATTATACTGTTCAATTGTTTCTTTACGACACATATCATCTCATTAGAGAACGTGGTGTCAAGATCGCTTGCGCTGTTGGTGTAATTCTTCATGTTTTCTGCAGGCTTGAAGGAGAAACTACAGCTAAGGCTGGATGCCAGTCTCTCGACATAAGCTATCTTGTTGTGGTTATCGGGTATCAATGTCATCTTAATCTCTATATCCTGCGCAGGGAACAGTCTCTTTATATGCTTGATTGTGTCCACAGTCGTTCGGAAAGATCCGTCAATGCCTCTTATCTTGTCGTGAACTCTTTTATCACCGTCGATGCTTATGTTGAGCTTGAATTTCAGTCTACCATTAATCCTCCTTAAAAGCTCCAGTATCCTCTCTTTCAGTAGTCCGTTGGTTGATATGGTCTTTAGGGATCCCGGATAGCGCTTATCAATTTCCATGCATACATCAAAGAGGTCTTCCCGGAGGAATGGCTCGCCTCCCCCTATAGATACGTCGAATTCGCTACCGTATGCCTTATGGCTTTCTGCTATTATGGGGTCGTCGAGGACTCTCCTTATATCATTGAGAGTGGTGTCCCCGTGCTTCCCGCTTTTCCATATATCACATATTTTGCATCTGGAGTTGCATCTGTCTGTGATTATCCAATTTATTGAACGTATTAGAAGACGGTCACCCATGCTCTAGGTTTGAATCTGAAATTTAAATATTTCTATCGGTGTTTGAAGAGCTCTATATCTGCAAGGTTCATGACGATGCGTATCGCATCTATGTGATCTGCTTCAAGCTCAGGGTTGACCGGAAACTCAATCAAATGGTCATAGTAGTCACACATCGATGTTTTTATGGCTTCGTCAACGTCGCCTATATTCCTGAATTTCCGGCCTAAGTCAGGCTTGTCTATCACCACACCATAATCTTTGAGGTTTCCTATTATGAAATCCCTTACAATGGGAGACGGCACTCTGGCAGATAAGAATGTGAAATTAGGCTTCTCATTCTCAGAGGGCATCGTGGGCTCCAACCACTTGAATCTCTTTACAACCCCCAAAAGTGTCTCCCAATTATGCTTTCTGGTGTTTATAC
>QMZP01000091.1 GCA_003663225.1 Candidatus Aenigmatarchaeota archaeon
GACGTGGCAGTGAGGTCCAGCGCGAACGCTGAGGACATGCCCACAGCATCTTTCGCAGGCCAGCAGGAAACATACCTCAACGTAAGGGGCAGGGAAGACCTCATAAAGGCGTGCAAGAGATGCCTCGCATCATTGTTCACCGAAAGGGCCATGTCATACCGCATAGATGAAAAGATAGATTCGACCAGAGTGGCTCTTTCGGTAGGGGTGCAGAAGATGGTCAGGTCGGACATCGGGGCGTCTGGCGTGATGTTCACCGTGGACACGGAAACCGGTTTCAGGGACGTGGTCTTCATAAACGCTGCATACGGCCTGGGCGAGTTCGTTGTCCAGGGGGCAGTAAATCCGGACGAGTATTACGTGTTCAAGCCCACGCTGGACAGGTTCAGGCCCGTGCTCAGCAGGAAGCTGGGCGAGAAGCGGGTGAAGCTCGTATACGCAAAGAGCAGGCCCACGAAGAGCGAGCCAGTGCCTGAGAAAGACCGCAAGAGGTTCGTCCTAAACGAAGACGAGATACTGGAGCTCGCCAGATACGCCAAGTCTATAGAGGAATACTATTCCAGAAAGGCGGGCAAGTGGAGGCCGATGGACATAGAGTGGGCGAAAGACGGCAAGACAGGCGAGCTGTTCATAGTTCAGGCGAGGCCTGAGACCGTCCAGTCGCAGAGGGATGCCAACGTCATGGACGTGTACGTGATGAAAGGCAAGGGCAGGGCCATACTCGCAGGCGACAGTGTGGGGAACAAAATAGGCGCAGGCAAGGCCAAGATAATAATGGACCCCAACAAGTCCGGCAGCTTCAAGGACGGGGATGCGATAATAACGGACATGACGGACCCGGACTGGGAGCCGCTCATGAAAAGGGCAGGCGCAATAGTCACCGAGAGGGGCGGGAGGACATGCTTCTCAGGGGACACGATTGTGCTTACAGATAGGGGCTTCATGAAGATTAAGGACATACCAGCAAACGAGAACGTGTTGGTACCATCTCTAAACAGGGAAACACTGAAGATAGAATGGAAGCGTGTGATAGCGAAGATGAAAAGACGAGCCGAACTTATCGAGGTTTCGCCATCGGTTTCAGGCAGGATGGAAGGCAACAGTCTTAGGCTGACAAGAGACCACAAGATGCTAACCTTTTCAGGGAGGAAGCTCATAGGGAAAGAGATAGAAAAAATCATACGCGATGATGAGCATGTATTAATCGGCAGAAAGCTTCCCGGTGCCTTAAAGACATCACAAAGAGAAAAGAACCTTGCTTATTTCATAGGAGGCCTAATGACAGACGGGAGCATCTACAAATCAAGGACACATGGAGAGGTACAGTTCATACAGAAACCGACTCAGGCAAAGATTGATTTCATAGAGCACATGTGCTTTTGTTTGGAAGACATATTCAACAAGAAATTTGCAATAGTGAAGAAGAAACCCAGCAACGGTACCATACGGGAAAAGGATGTTATAGGTAACTCGAATGCATATAGATGTTATGGCAAAGACATAGCAACAACTGTACTGTCACACAAGACCAGCATAGCTGATGCCCTTCTACTCAACGACGAGGAGTTCTCCCTTAATTTCCTTGGTGGGGTAGTTGACGGTGATGGAAGCGTATCAGGCAGCAGGTTGAACATATACTGCTCCAGTGAACATCTCCTCCAATCCATAGTCATCGCATGCATGAAAATAGGCACCGTTCCCCAAGTAACCACCAACAGGAACATATGGAACGTTCAGATAGTTGAGAAGGTAAGGGATATAACAGCGCATTCAAAGAGGCTGCATTTCAAGACGGGACGCAAGCGCATAGGGACCAGATTCTTTTCTGCGCGTCAAATCCTTGGAGACATCATAGAACATTCTAATTATAAGGGACGCATAAGACCATACGTCAATAAAAATCTCATGCTAGATTCAGACAAGCTAAAGAACAACGTGATGCCATTGCTGCACCCCAAAGAGAAAGAGGGGCTTGAAAGGATACTGCATTCAGATACAAGCATGCATAGGGTGAGGATGAACAGGAGCCTGGGGGAGAACGATGTATACAACATAACAGTGGAAGGAAACCACAATTACATAGTCTTCACCGACAGGTACACACCAATCATAGTGAACAACTGCCACGCTGCCATAGTGAGCAGGGAGCTCGGCATACCGTGCCTCATAGGCACCAACAACGCGACGAGGAAGATAAGGGATGGCCAGGGCGTTACGGTGGATTGTTCCAGGGGCGAGGAAGGATACGTATATGACGGCATCCTGGACTTTGAGCAGAAGAAGGTCAACATAAAGAGCATACCCAGGACGAGGACAAAGATAATGATGAACGTGGGCATGCCTGACAGCGCGTTCGAGCAAGCTTCCATACCCAACGACGGCGTCGGCCTGGCTAGGGAGGAGTTCATAATCAATTCCTACATCAAGGTGCACCCGTTGGCTCTGATAGACTATGGGAAGATAAAGGACAAGAAGCTGAAGCGCAGGATAGATGCAATAACGTATGGGTACAGGAACAAGGAGCAGTTCTTCATAGACAAGCTCGCGGAGGGCGTGGCCACTATAGCTGCGGCATTCTACCCCAAGGATGTCATAGTCAGGCTGTCCGATTTCAAGAGCAACGAGTATGCTGGCCTGATAGGCGGCGGGCTGTACGAGCCCAAGGAGGACAACCCAATGATAGGGTGGAGGGGGGCATCGCGCTACTATTCAGAGAAGTACAGGAAGGCGTTTGCCCTGGAATGCAAAGCCATGAAGAAGGTCAGGGAAGCCATGGGCCTGACCAATGTCAAGGTCATGGTGCCGTTCTGCAGGACAGTGGAAGAGGGGAAGAAGGTCATACAGGAGATGGAGAAGAACGGCCTGAAGCAGGGCAAGGACGGGCTGGAGGTATACGTCATGTGCGAAATACCGAGCAACGTCGTGCTTGCTGATGAGTTCTCCAAGGTATTCGACGGCTTCTCAATAGGCAGCAACGACCTTACACAGCTGACGCTCGGGCTTGACAGGGACTCCGAGCTTGTCAGCTCGATATACGACGAGAGAAATGAGGCAGTGAAGCGGCTCATATCACAGGTTATAAGGACTGCAAAGAAAAACAAAAGGAAGATAGGCATATGCGGCCAGGCGCCGTCTGACTTCCCGGATTTCGCTCAGTTCCTTGTGAAATGCGGCATCGATTCAATATCACTTAATCCCGACACCGTGATAAAGACCACGCTCAAGATAGCCGAAGAAGAGAAACGCCTAAAGAAGCGATCGTCGATTCCCGCAGGAAAGCATTAAATACCCTTTGCACAAAAGAATAAACGGGGTTTTCAATGGGGGATATAAGCATCGCGATAAACGGCTTCGGCAGGATAGGCCGGGCATTCCTGAAAAGGGCTTCTGAGGAGAAGGGCATAAACATAGTCGCGATAAATGACCTCGTTGACACCCAAACGCTTGGATACCTTCTGAAATACGATTCCGTGCACGGGACCTTCAAGGGGACAGTGGAAAGCAAAAAGGGGGGAATCGTAGTCAACGGCAAGGAGATAATGGTCACCGCAGAGAAGGACCCGTCCGCGCTCCCGTGGAAGGACCTGGGCGTGGATGCGGTAATAGAGTCTACGGGCTTCTTTACCGAGAGGGGTGCAGCAGCCAAGCATCTCGATGCGGGTGCCAAGAAGGTCGTGATATCAGCTCCTGCAAAGGGGCCTGACATAACGGTCGTGATGGGTGTTAACCATGAGGATTATGACAGGGACAAGCACGATATAATATCCAACGCATCATGCACCACCAACTGCCTTGCCCCTGTAGCAAAGGTGCTGAACGACGAGTTCGGCATAGAGAAGGGCTTCATGACCACAGTGCATGCGTACACGAACGACCAGAAGATACTGGACGTGCCGCACAAGAAGATAAGACGTGGGAGGGCGGCAGCTGTTAACATAATACCGACGTCCACGGGCGCCAGTAAGGCCGTGACAGAGGTGATACCTGAGCTGAAAGGCAGGATGGATGGCATGGCCATGAGGGTGCCGGTATCCGATGGTTCCATAGTTGACCTGGTAGCCACGCTGAAGGAGGGGGCAGACGCAGCGGTCATAAACCAGGCGATGAAAAAGGCCGCGAACGGACCGCTGAAAGGCATACTGCAGTACTCTGAGGATGAGCTTGTATCGTCTGACGTTATAGGGAACACACATTCATCGATATTCAGCAGTGTTGATACCATGGCATTGGGCAACATGGCAAAGGTGCTTTCATGGTACGACAACGAATGGGGCTATTCCTCAAGGCTGGTTGACCTGATGGAATTACTATGGAAATGAGATTCAAAACCATCGGTGACTTTGATTTTAAGGGCAAGAGAGCACTGGTAAGGATAGGGGTAGACAGCCCGTTCGACCCCGAGAAGAAGGAGATAAGGGACAATGAAAGGATAGGGGCGCACGCTAAGCTCCTGCGAACGCTGTCAGACAGGGGTGCAAAGGTCGTCGCTGTGGCTCACCAGAGCCGCCCGGGGAAGGAAGATTTCACGGACATGGCTCCACACGCGAAGCTGCTCTCGAAGCATGCGGGCATACC
>QMZP01000092.1 GCA_003663225.1 Candidatus Aenigmatarchaeota archaeon
AGCAGCTGGTCATATGAGGGGAACTGCACAAACCCGGAGAGGCTGGTCGACGAGGACTGGGATACTTACGGGTCTGTCCTGAATACCGAGCCCGGAGTGAACTCATGCACATGGTACATAAACTACACGGTGCCGCACACGCTACAAGAGGCGAAACTGGAACATAAGCAGAACACGCTAAGCGGGTCCGGGCCGGCGAGCACTACGGTAGAAATAAGCTGCATGAATGGCAGCGCATGGTCCCTTGTATGGGAAGAAACTAATGGGGGATTATCCACGATAAATACGACCATACCTTCTGATTGCTATTCGGGGAGCAAACTTATGCTGAAATGGACTGAAACACATACGGATGCCTCCTCACCCTTTTTTAGCAGCTATGAAGAGCGTGTGTGGTGGAACGCCACCTCAACAGTGGACGATGAATCGGGCTTCGACAACGTGGGATTCAGGAACAATACCAACATAACCGACAGCGGGAGGTTCGACAGGTCATACCGGTTCTGGGGTGATGATGATTATGTCAGCCTTGGCCAGCCTGAATACCTGAACTTCAGCCCTGACCAGGATGAGTTCACGATATCGGCCTGGATAAAGATAGACAGCGGAAAGACAGGAACGATAATAGGCAAGGGGGGCGAGAACAACGCTGAGAGGCAGTACCAGATACTCATAGCAGCGGACGACCTCCGTGCGGCCATAGGAGGCACCAACCTCGTAGGTGGAGGCTCTGTGAATGACGGGACTTGGCACCACATAGTAGGCAGGAACTACGATGAGAGCGGCATCAAGAAGTTCAGGTTCTATGTCGACGGCGTGGAAGACGATACCACCATAACATCGGGCTCGGCTACCAACAATTTTGACGTGCTCATAGGAGCAAGACGGGATACCAGCAACCATGACTATGCCTTCATGTTCAACGGCTCGATAGACGACCTCATGATATTCAACCGCTCCCTGACACCCTCCGAGATACAGTCCCTGCACAACGCCACTGCCTACCGCTATGAGCACAACTTCACCGGCCTGTCAGACGGCCCGCATAGTGTTCTCGGATATTCTGTCGACACCACCGGGGGGCTTGGCAGCTCCAGCGTGACAGCGACGACAGAGACCGGCAGCTCGGTCACGATATGCAGGAGGCTTGACATGCCGAATACCGTGTATAACCTTGAGGCCGACATAGAGGACAACAACCTTACCGGCTTCTGCATGAACATAACGGCCGATAACGTGACCCTGGACTGCGGGGGCCATTACATAAAGAGCGACGACAACGTCCCTGGCGTTTATTCTGATAACAACAACATCACCATAAGGAACTGTATCATAAGCATGAACCTTACAGGCGGGACAGGCATAAGGCTGCGCTCCAACAATTCGCTCGTATACAACAACACGCTGAGCAACCAATACTATGGTATCCACACGAGCAACTCGTTCAACAGCAGGATAGAGAACAACGTGATAAGGAACGTGACCAAGGACAGCATATACTCGTTCCATGACCTATATATGAGCATAACGAACAACACGATAAACCGCAGCAAGTGGTACGGCGTGTTCCTCGCATCCACCAACCACAGCAACGTGTCGAACAACCATATCGCGTACGCCTTGGATGGCATACCCATTGCATATACGTCCATAAACAATACGGTAAATGATAACCTCATAGAGCACACGCGCTGGTACTCGTTATACTTCCATCAGAGCAGGAACAACACAGCCTCGGGCAACCGCATATACAACTGCACACATACAAACGCGGGGTGCATATACTTCCTGGCATCGAACAACAACGTGGTGACAGGCGGCTATGTCAACAAGAGCACTGTTTTTGGCATAATGATGGGTGGACATAACAACAACATAACGTCCATCACAATAAACCAGACCACCAAGGGCGACATCTACGTCAACGGCAACAACAACCGCATAAGCGGCAGGTTCCACGGGTGGAACAACGTACAGTTCGGCGGCGGCAGTAATGATGTCCTGTACATAGGTGCTGACTCCTATTTCAACGGCACAGCAATAAACATAACGAACGACAATTCGACAGTCGACCTGCTATGGAACAGGATAAAGGGAGATGAAGACTCCGGGGATTACGGCATCAATGTCAACGGACACGACAACATTACAATAAGGAACGGCATCATAGAGGACTTCTACTATGGCATCTACATGCCGGCCTCCAGCAACAACGGACACGTATATAATATGACGCTCAACTCAAACTACTGGCACGGCGCATACCTCAGCAACGCTGACGGGAACACGTTCACCAACAATACGGCCAACTCCAACGGGAGGAACGGCTTCCATGTTCAAGCCAGCCATTATAACCAGTTCATAAACAACACATGCACGGGCAACACGCTGAACGGCATAATGTTCTCGGACGGCTCCCAGTGGAATAATGCGACAGGCAACAACATGAGCTACAACAAGCAGATAGGGATATACCTCAACGGTGCCCACAACAATACCGTAACGGACAACACTGCTAACAACAACACGGATTACGGCATAGATGTCGCGAGCTCCCACAACAACACGTTAATGAGGAACGTGGCCAACCTCAACCAGAAGTCGGGCATATACATCCCGCAGGGCAAGTCCAACAACTTGACCAGTAACATAGCCAATAACAACACAGAGCACGGCTTCCTTCTCTACCTGAATGCCAATTACAACGACCTCCTGAACAATACGGCCATGCACAACGGCTATCATGGGATATACCTGAACGGGTTCAACTACTGGAACGAGATAAACGGGACCACAACGAGCCGCAACTCTGGGTACGGGATAATGCTTGACTGGGCATCGAGCTTCAATGTCATTACAGGCGTAACATCAGACTATAATGTCGACAGGGGGGTGTATATAGACGGCGGCACATGGAACATAGTGCAGAACTCGACCATGAACGGCAACTTCTATGGCATCCTTACCATCTCCTCCTCAAACAACATCATAAGGGGCAACAACGTGGACAAATCGGAGGCTTACGGCATATACCTCCATGAATCTATCTACAACCGTGTTATGGGCAACACCGCAGGCCTGTGCAGCGAGCAGTCATGCTCCGGGATATATCTGTACGGGAGCGACCATAACAACGTATCCCATAACAACGCGAGCATGAACTACTACTACGGGATAGAGCTGGATTCGGGGTCTGACAACAACACACTCGTTGACAACACGGCGAGCGCCGACCTTTACGGCATCCTGCTTGTGGGGAGCCACAACAACACCATACAGAACAGCACATGGACGGGCAACTCCTACCACGGGACATACCTTTACCAGAGCAACGGCAACCTCGTGAAGGACAACTACGCCAACACCTGCGTTTACTATACCGGTGCAGGCCTTAAGGTGGAGGCGGGTTCCAGGGACAATATCCTGGTCAACAACACAGTCTACAACTACGACTATGGGATATTCATGAACCAGGATGTGAAGAACAACACAGTCAGGGGCAACATACTGGGTTCGGAATACAGCGTGGGCATATTGATGAACTCCAACTCGAGCAACAATACCATAGACTCCAACACCATGAATAACTGCCAGCTGTCCCTTTGCAAAGGCATATACGTCAATGTCAGCTCTGACAACAACATAACCAACAACCTCGCGCACAACAACGGCATGGGAGCATACCTGTCCATAAACTCAACAGGCAACCTGCTGGAGAACAACACGCTGAGTGACATGACGCATTTCGGCATTCTCGCCGACGGATACTCCAACAGGAACGTGATAAGGAACAACACCGCGCAGTACACTGCTGAAGGGGTTTACCTGTACTTCTCCAGCAATAACACGGTGCTGGATAACACCATAGGCTCCAGCAGGGATTACGCCATCCACGCGTTCTCCAGCGCGAACAACAGGATGATAAACAACACCATATGGAACTGCACTACAGAAACGGAAGGCTGCGTGCTGCTCGATTATTCGGATAACAACCTGATAGAGAACGACGTCATAAACCTGAGCCAGTCCTACGGAATATACGTGAACTACACGTCGGACAACAATGTGATAAGGTCTGTCACATCAGACCAGGCCAGCCACACCGACGTGTTCATAGGCGGGTCCAATACCAGCGTGAGCGGCGACTTCCACAGCAGCACAGGCATAGAGATGGCAGGCGGGAACAGGACCATGTACCTTAATGGCAATTCTACCTTCAAGGGGAACGGCATAAACATCACAGCAGACTACTCAGTCTTGGACGGCAAAGGATTCACGGTTAATGGGGATGATTCTGGAGCAGATCGTGGAGTTTCTGTAGACGGATATAATTCTACAACAATTAAAAATGGGGGGATTTATCAATTTGGCAAGGGTATTTACGGACATGGAGCTAATGGTATCAATATATCTAATCTAATTATTTCTTCTTCAGGAAACTTTGGTTATATGTCTTCTGTTTATGGAATACAAATAGAAGATAGTGATAACTCCACTATAATAAATTCTTTCATTAATAATATTAATGCAACAAAAGAATTTATAGGAGCATA
>QMZP01000093.1 GCA_003663225.1 Candidatus Aenigmatarchaeota archaeon
ATGTCGTTCGTGGGGCTCGGCATATCCTTCGCATCCAGGATGGAGGACATGCACGGGTTCCAGCTCGTGATGAACTTCCTCGTAATGCCAACGTTCCTGCTTTCCGGTGCGCTGTTCCCTCTGGAAAACCTGCCTTCCTGGCTGGCGGCTGTCTCATACATAAACCCGCTGACATACGGCGTAGACGGGCTCAGGGGGCTGATAACCGGGGTCTCCCACATGCCGGTGTTGCTGGACATGGGGATACTTGCAGGGTTCTGCGTAGCCATGATAATCCTCGCAAAGAAACTCTTTGACAAGACTGAGGTGTGATGCGTGAAGGACAAACACATGTGCATAGTGCCGAGGGGTATGCTAAAATCGCATATAATCATGTTCCTCAAGGAAACGCCCATGCACGGTTATGGTATAATAAAGAGAATGGAACGCTGCACAGGTTTCTGGAAGCCGTCCCCGGGGGCCATATACCCCATGCTGTCGCACATGGAAGCTGCCGGAATCATAAAGAGCAGGAAGAGAGGCAAGAGGGTGGTATACTCGCTGACAGCACTGGGGCAGAGGATGGCAAAGAACGTGGAAAGGATAAAGGACGACTTCAGGGAGAAGAGAATGGAGATGATATCCTCTGCCATAAAGAGCGGCGATTTCGCCAAGATGAATGAGAGGCTGGTAAGGAAGCTCTTCCAGGAGAAGCCGTCCTTCAATGCCGTGAAGTCGGCGAACGATGTCTGGATAAAGACCCTGAATCACTTCTACTCAAATGATGACGCATGCGACCCAAAGGTGGAAGAGCTGCTGAATGATACTGCAACAAGACTGGGGAAGATGCTGAAAGGGAAGGGGTGACAGTTTCTTATATCACCGATACAACCCAATAGCATGAAAGAGGCAATGTTCTATGATAAAAAGGACGGCACAACACAATGCCGGCTGTGTCCGCATGAATGTGTTGTAAGCGAAGGCAAGACCGGGATATGCGGCGTGCGGAAGAACATCAAAGGGAAGCTTTACTCGCTGGTGTACGGCAAGCTGTGTTCGACTAACATAGACCCTATAGAAAAAAAGCCGCTGTTCCATTTCGCTCCCGGGACGGAATGCCTCTCCATAGCAACGGTCGGGTGCAATCTGTCCTGCGCCTTCTGCCAGAACTTTGAAATCTCGCACCCTCCCAGCGGGGGGATATTAGGCATCGACATAACCCCGGAGAAGGTAGTGGAGGCAGCCACCAATAGAGAGCTGCCGGGCATCGCGTACACGTACACCGAGCCCACCATTGCCTGGGAATTCTATCATGAAATCATGAAGCTCGCAAAGAAGGCAGGCCTTTACAATGTCTGGATATCCAACGGCTACATAAGCCCCGAACCCGCACGGAAGATAGCGAAGCTCATGGATGCCGTGAACGTGGACCTTAAGGGCGACATCGGTTTCTACCGCAAGCTTTGCGGGGTCCCGAACGAGGAGCCCATGCACACGGCGCTCAGGATATACAAGGATGCCGGCGTGTGGATAGAGGTCACCAATCTGGTCATACCGGGGCACAACGACAGGCCTGAGCAGGCCCGCAAGCTGGCGGAATGGGTTAAAGAGAACCTGGGGCCCGATACACCGATGCACTTTTCCCGCTTCTACCCCCAATACAAGCTGGATGACATCCAACCCACGCCCGTCAAGACGGTCGAGGCGGCAGCTAAGGCCGCACAGAATGCGGGCCTTAGATGGGCATATGTGGGCAACGTGCCGGGTAACGGCATGGAGGATACCGTGTGCCCGGAATGCGGTGATGTGCTCATAAAGAGGGCGGGCATGTCCATGGCATCATTTAAGCAATCATGTGAAAGATGTAAGGTTGATGTGCCCATAGCGGGCAAGGAGTGGATGAAATGAAAGAGGTTCCGTTGAACCAGTCTGTGAAGCTTATCACGCCAAGGGTAACGGCCCTCATAACAACCGTTGACAAGGGCGGCAACGTGAACGCTGCTCCATACTCGTGGGTAGCGCCGGTCAGCTTCAGTCCGCCGCTTGTCTATGTCGGCATAGGCGGGAAGCACAAGCACACGTACATCAACGCTAAGGACACAGGCGAGTTCGTGGTGAACATTGTGTCAGAGGATTTCGGCCAGCAGGCCGTGAACTGCGAGGAGCAGCACAGTCCGGGGACGAACCTCATGGAGAAGCATGGTCTGGGAGCAGAGCCTTCCAAGAAGGTGGGTGTTCCCAGGGTAAGGGAATCCAGGTCTGTCATGGAGTGCAAAGTCAAAGAGATGGTGGAGGTCGATGGCTCTGACCACGTGCTGCTCATAGGGGAGATAGTGCACGCAGAATCTGAGGGGGGCATAGACGATGTCAAGCCGCTGATGCATGACGGCGGCAGGAAGTTCAGGTCTGTGGGGAAGGAAACAGAACTGGAAAGGGGAAACAATTAAAACCGGAAGGATAATTGATTTGCATGGCAAAGAAAGAACCTGTTGACAAAGGGACAAAGAAGAAGGCGGACGAGAAAGTCAGCAAGAGCGGCTGGCTTCGCGCTGCAATGATGTTCGAGGTCCTGGCGATAAGAGAGGACGCTGCCAGGAACGCCATGGAGAAGCATGTTGATGCCCTTTCCAAGGAGAAATGGGTCATGGCATACAAAAAGGACATAGGCAAGCCTGACAGGATAGAGAACCCGCTGCCCAACAAGCCCCAGCTGAAGGAGGCATACTCCTGCGTGTCTGAGGTGGAGTGCGTTGTTCAGAGATATGAGGACCTGATAAGCATAGTAATGCACTACGGCCCGTCATCCATTGAGATACTGGAGCCAAACAATCTAACCCTGGACCTCGGCGAGGCCCAGGGCATCCTGAACAGCGTCGCAGACCTTGTCCACAAGTTCGTGGCTGCCGGTATCGGCGGCATAGTGGTAAAGACCTAGAAGTCGAAGACGGTCTTCCTTAATAGCACCTTGCTCTGCTTCTTATACTCCGTTATGTCCAGCTTCAGCCTCCGGTTTATGTCGTCAAGGGCTTCCTTCAACGTGGCGAATTTCGCTGCCTTTCCCTTGAATGCATTCCTTACATTCTCCCTTACCTGCCACACACCAAGCGGCACGGCATACCCCTCATAGACCTCCCTGAACACGACCACCCTTGCCTGCCTGCGCATGGCATGCAGCCCCTCTATAACACCCAGCCTGGATGCATAATACCCTCCGCCCTGCAGTTCCGCATACCTGCTCCTCCCCTTGAACGGTTCATACTCCTCTAATATTTCAGGCTTCTTCAGATTTGCTGTCCACATGGAGCCCGGTGCCCATGCCTCGAAGTTCTCGAATTCCCAGCTCCCCGGCATGAGAAGCACCTCGAACCTGTTGTCAAGCTTTTTGCTGGAGAACACCGTATACTCGTTGACAGACGGGAAATCCCTGACATCCTTGGCAAGCTGCTTGAATATCATGTCATCGGTCGCCGTTATCGACCATCTGGTAGGAACGAGCTTCTTGCTCTTACCCATTCCCAGCACTCCTGAGCTGAGCATCACGCTGACTTTGTGCACGTCCTGGCCTGCCTTGTAAAGCTCATAGCTCGCTTGCGACGACTTCATCTCATCCGACACTATCCTGTCCACCTTCCTGGGTACGTGTATGTTCTGCGCTATCCTTAGCCGGTCCAAAGCCGCGCTGGGGCCCATTGGCTGCGTGACATCCGAGAATGATACCCTGTACACCGGGTTCTTCTTGAAAAGCATCTCGACATCCGTGGGCTTGCTGGAAAGCGTGAGCTCCTGTGAGTCCAGGATGAACCGCGACCTTGATTTTATGTTCTCCTTTTCCTTTGACCTGAGCAGCAGGCTGCGCAGCTCGACTATGTCGCCATACTTCCTGTCCAGCCATGATGTCGGGTCGTCTATGCCGGGCTTGTCCTCGAAGGCCGCCATGGGGCCTATGTTCACGTCTGGATATCCGAACCTTCCAACGAACACGGAATAGGATGGCCCGAAGAAGTCCTTCTTGAAGCTGCCCGACAGCCGTTTGCCTAAGTTGAACTTGGGCAGAAGAGGGCATGTGGAATTCCCGCATAACGCCCTTCCCCCCTTGCATATCAGGCAGAGCCGTGCCGGGGAGACCATGGAAGCACCGAACTAAGTTTGGTTTCTGGTTTTATATGCTTCCACGGTATCCATCACGAACCTCATCCTGTTCACGGCGTCAACGTAAGCCTTGGCGGCCCCCCTCACGGTGTCGGAGTCTATGCCATGGCCTTTGACCCTGTATCCGTTGTTCCCGACCACGACACACTCCCTTCCCAGCGCTTCCGACCCGGGGGTTGCCGACTCTGACCTGTAGTCTATTATGTCCATGTCAAGGCCTGTTATGGCGTTGACTGCCCTTGTAGCGGCGTCTATCATGCCATCTCCTGAAGCCTTCCTGCTGTACAGCTTGCCGCCCGCCTTTATGGTCAGTTCGGCCTCTGATGAGTCGTCATTCGCGCTTGTCCTCACAGACACGAGTTCATAGACCGGGGCGAACTCCTGCC
>QMZP01000094.1 GCA_003663225.1 Candidatus Aenigmatarchaeota archaeon
CAGATAGAGATAGCGGACGGGCTCAGATGTGTGTGGTCCAGCGGCTTCTGCGACCCCAAGGGCTTCGGCGGCCAGATGGGAGGCGGCCCGTCAGGCGGCATGGGGATGAACTGCATGCAGTATGACGGCAACCAGACAGCATGCAACAACCAGTCAGGATGCAGCTTCATGGAAGAAGCAGAAGACATGCAGTTCTGTGACATAGACTTCTCCAGCAACTGTCCGCAATATTCATACAACCAGACCATATGCAACCAGCAGCCGAGGTGCAAGTGGAACCAAAGGGACGGCTTCTGCGACGAGAAGCCCTTCGAATGCAACTGGAACGAAACGCTAAAGTCTGACCAGAACCTGTGCGACAGCCACCCGTACTGCTACTGGAACGACGGGAATTGTGACATAGCATGCTTCAGCTCTGACGTAACCACCTCATCAGCCTGCAATGCCGTGGGCGGCGGGAACGCCTGCAGATGGATAAGCGGGTGGTGCGAGCCCACGATGGGGGCACAGATGTTCCAAGAGATGGAGAAGGGCGCGCCTATGATGATGGGAACGGATCCGTGCGGAGAGGAAGGCATAGACGACGAGGTTGACATATGCGGATTCGGCATGAAGGACAGCGGCGAGGCATGGATTTTCGGCATAGGGACCAACAGCATGTCAAACGCCGTGGCATGCAAGGATGTCCTGATAGGCCCGGGCACGGTCGGGCAGGGAACCAACACGACAAGGTATTTCTGGTACCTTGACACGGATGGCAGCGACACTGGAGGGTGTGCTGCCAAGGACGACCCAAGCCTGACTGGCTTCGAGTTCTATCTCAAGTACGAGTCATCGCTCGACCAGAGCACGGGATCAGCTTCAAACACATACACCGCATACAAGTGCGTGGGCGGCAGCTGGGGAGTTGCTGACATCAAGCTGAGCAGCAAACAGGAGTTCATGTGCAAGGAGATAATGGGCGGCATGATAGCAGTGAGCAAGGGCGACCTGAACAAGTACCCATCGTTGTTCATACCGGGCAACGACTTCAGGGTGTACGTCGCGAGCGCGAGCGCATCGGGCAGCATTACCAATCCGACCGATGTGGCAGGACCGGGATACGGGACTCCAAACGCAATAGACTTCAAGATGGAGTGCTGCTGGGACCCGGGGGCGGATTGCGATGAGGACGGCATCAAGTCACAGAACGACCCGGACTGTGAGAGCATACTGGAGAAGGGATATGTGGAATACGAAGACTGCCTGAACGGAGTCGATGACGACAACAACGGCCTTACCGACTGTAGCGACCCAGCATGCAAATGCGAGAACGATGACTGCTCTGACATGCCGAAGTGCGCAAACACTGGCGTCAACGCAGACACTTACGTTGACACCACCGCCCCGGTGCTGAAGGCGGTCCAGGTAGAGGAATACCAAGATGCAGCGCTTGTGATGTACTTTACGGACGAGCCGGCCAACGGCACCCTGACATTCTACCACACATCATCAACATGCAGCGAGAGCGTGCCGGGCAAGTTCGTGGTCAACGACTCCGGCATAACCTATGACACCGTGAGGAAGTACAAGCTTTGGCATGACGCCTACATAGACGAGGAAGCCAAGCAGGGGCCAATGGTACAGAACACGACATACTACTACAAGCTGAAGGTGTGCGACAAGGCAGGGAACTGCGGCACGAGTGCATGCACCGCCCTCAAGACTATAGAGTCGTCAGATAAGTGTTACTTCTGCGACTTCGTTACCAAGATAGTGGCGCCGACGGGGTGGACGATAAGCTACGACACCAACAGGGACGGTGTTTACGAGCACGTCCAAGGGCAGGTTTGCGGGCCGAACGCCGGCATGAAGACCAACTACAGCATGGGCAAAGATGTCAACATACTGCTCAGCAAGGACGACAACAGCACCTGGATAAGGTTCATAGGAGCAAGGCTCACAAGGAGTGCGCTGAGCTGGAAGACAAGGGACTTCAAGGACGAGGGCCTGACCGCGGGCAGCAGCGGCAGCGTAGGTTACACGGGCATGCCTGCTGCCACCAGGGATAAGATAGTCAACAGCCTTCACCCGAAGGAGTGCCAGGTGAAGATACCCGGCACATCCGACGAGCTTTGGCATTGCGACGACGGCATGAGCAACTGCTATGAGATAGAGAACGCAGCAGAGCTTTACCTGAACGAGAGCGGTGATGATTACAGGGTATGGAACATACCTTACTGTGAATTCTCCGTATGGGCAGGCGGTGACCTGAGCGACAGCGGTTCGAACCCCCCGGGAGGGGGCAGCCCGGGTGGTGGGACGCCTAGCGGCGGCGGGGGCGCCGTAACTGGCGTTAAGGAGACCGTTAATCTCGGCACCATACTGGGTGGCAGCACGATATCCGCGCAGTTCACGAACCAGCAGCTTGCTGTCACACAGGTGACATTGACAGCGAAAAATACGGTGAACTATGTGGCGGTCAAGGCTGAGCAGAGCTCTGACAGGCCGGAGGAAGCTAATGTCAATCCATCCGGCAGTGTTTATGGTTACATAACAATGTCCGTCCTCAACATGAGGAACGAGAACATGACGAAAGCACAGATAAACTTCAGGGTCAACAAGAGCTGGATAAGCAGCCAGGGGGTATCTGAGGATGACATAGTCCTACAGCGGTTCATTGGGGGAGGGTGGGAGAGCCTGGATACCGAGAGGACATCAAGTCCTTTCTCCCTCATAGGCGCCATAACGGGCATGGCAACCTCTGCCAACGATTACGCATACTACGTAGCGACAACCCCCGGGTTCTCCGTGTTCGCCATAACGACCAAGGCCGATGCCGCTGTTTCGGGAGATGACACAGGAACGGACGGCACGGGACAGGCAGACCAAGGCACTGGCACGGGGGACAGGCAGATTGGTGAGCAGGCAGGCGATGAGCAGGGAACGGATGAGACGCCTCAGGATTACACGCAGGTCATAATCATAATAGCGGTCATAATAATAGCTGCGGTCGCAGGCTTCTTCATTTACAGGTCAAAAGCTTAGCTGGAATAATATCCGTTGCTGTAAATCCACAAGTTGTCCATCATCTCGAGTTCGGTTCCCGTTATTATTATGCTCACGTTCACCGGGGCCTGTTCGCCCGGCTTGTTGTACCATCTGGAACAATTGAACCTTGCATCTATCTTGACAGAATAGCCCCTGGTCGCCTGCTTGTTCATGAAGAGCAGCACGTCATCTATCCTGTGCCTTGCCTCCTCGCATGAGGGGGATGCCGTTATAGTGTCTATTATCATTTCCCTCACGTCCATGGTAAGATAGTAGTCATACTTCTGGTATGATGCAGGCACGTCCAGGTACGAGTACTGGAACAGTATCTGTTGTACTGAGAATATCAGGCCTACGAGGAACACTATGGTGACGATGAACATCTGGCCCTTCATGCGTTATAATTATCGGCCCGCCTAAAGAAGTTTTTCAGGGTGTCAGCCTTTCAGGGTCGCGCGGGAGAAGTATGGCCTCCCTTATGTTGTCCAGCCTGAGCAGGCATTCCACCAGCCTGTCCAGGCCGAGTCCTGTGCCCCCGTGCGGCGGGCAGCCGTACTTGAATATGTTGGAGTAGTCCTTCATCTCGTCCAGGTTTATCCCTTTCTCTTTCGCCTGCTTCTTCAGGACATCATACCTGTGCTCCCTCTGGGCACCTGTCGCTATCTCGACGCCGTTCCATATGAGGTCGAATGACAGGGTCACGTTCGGGTTGTCCTCCGGCTTCATGTGGTAGAATGGCCTCTTCTTCCACGGATAGTTGTACACGAAGACGAAGTCCTCGCCGTGCTTCTCCTTTATAATGTCACCGAGCATCTTCTCGCCCTCGGCATCAAGGTCCTCATCGGCCGGCAGCTTCTTGCCCCCGGACTCAAGCATCTTCTTGGCCTCGTCCATGGTTATCCTGGGTATCTTCCCGGGAACCTTAGGCTTGATGCCGAACATCTCCAGCTCCCCCGGGCACTTCTTCAGGAGGTGCCCAATGATGTGCTTCATCAGTCCCTCGTTCACGTCCATGACGTCATGCATGTCCTTTATGAACCCCATCTCGAAGTCCACGCCCGTGAACTCTGTCAGGTGCCTTGTCGTATGGCTCTTCTCCGCCCTGAACACAGGGGCTATCTCATAGACCCTCTCAAACCCTGCCGCCACCATGGTCTGCTTGTATATCTGCGGGCTTTGGGAGAGGAAGGCCTCCCTGTTGAAGTACACTATGGGGAACAATTCCGCGCCCGACTCAACGCCTGCGACGGTTATCTTGGGGGTGTTTATGTTGGTGAACCCCTGATCGTCAAAGAAGTCGACAGCAGCCTTGTACATCTGCGAGCGTATCCTGAATATGGCATTATGCCTCGGGTTCCTGAGGTCCAGGAACCTGAAGTCGAGCCTCTTGTCCAGGCCCGTCTTTATGTTGTCGCCTATCTCTATCGGAAGGGGGGTTTCGGCCTTGCTGAGCACGTCTATGCTCTCAGG
>QMZP01000095.1 GCA_003663225.1 Candidatus Aenigmatarchaeota archaeon
CACATCTACCAGCTGTCGGACATCGACTTGGGTGGAAGCAACCCGTCGTTCACCCTTACGGATGAACTTTCGGGCGACACCGTGCAGGTATACCTGAACAACGGTTACAAGGAGTTCTACCTTGACGGTCAGGCATACTGCGCTGTCAACAAGACTGACACCATAGCGTTCTACTGGGGTTCAGGAGTGACTTGCGACGCATCAGCAGACGCTGGCAGTAAGACCACCGCGTTCCCGCTGATAAAGCTCAAGAACGGTGAGTACATAACCTTCCTCGACAACAGCACAGCATTCACAGTAGCAACAACCTACGAGCTACCTGGCAACGCCAGCGCTTACAGGGCCGCAACCCTTGACTCAGCAGCTGGACAGATAACCTACGACTTCAATGCGGCAGGCACTGGTTTGGACAAGGTTACCGTGACAACCGCGGGCTCTGCAGGATCCGCAGGCACAGTTCTGGTAGACAGGTTCCCCGCAATCTTGGTATTGCAGGAGAAGGACAACAGCACAACCAAGGACGCAATAACTGTTGACCTTACATTATCCGACGCTACCAACAAGTACATGAAGATAGACGAGCCAAAGATAACGGGCACTTACCAGAGCCAGGCACTCGGAACAGACACCAGCGTAACCCAGTACCTTAACACCTTCGGTACTCAGGTCGAATACGACTCTGATAACCAGGGTATAACCACGATAAAATACCCGGACACACAGGCCGTGGCTACAATAGGTATTGGTTCAAACCCGAGCTTCACAACCGCTGGCGGAACAACGACAGAGACTGCTATGAAGATAACCGCTCCTGTGGCTAAGTTGGCATCAGAGGTTTCAAGCACCGCACCTGGCAGTGACTTGATCCTTGTTGGTGGTCCTTGCGCAAACGCCCTTACAGCAACCGTGCTCGAGGGCGTGACTTCCTGTGACACTTGGTCTTACACCGAGGGTATCATAAAGGAAGTTACTGACGCATTCACCGACGGGTCCAAGGCACTCGTGGTCGCCGGTACTACCGCTGATGACACAAGGGCACTGGCAGCGAAGCTTATCTCAGGCACCCTGTCATACGAGGCATAAAAAGGGATTGAGCATTAAGCTCGATTCCTTCCCTTTCTTTATTTTTCATCGATTAGCGTCAGCTATGGCATTCGGCTTTTAAAAACAAGATACCAAATTTATTGTGAAACAATCCATATCATGGAATTTTGCGGTGAACAGAGTGAAACAATCTACGCTTGTAACCATGCTGCTGGCAGTCATAATGATATCGCCATGCGTCATGGGGGCGGAACTTGAGTACTACGGCATAGAGGACACCATAAAGGATGACCTGACCGTACACAACAACGTGGTCCTCAAGTTCAAGCAGCCTATAGGGCACCTCGATTATAACGCGGGTTTCAGGGTATACAACCTAACGACAGAAGCCAATTTCCCGTTTGCTGACTGCAGGGCATCGAATTCAGACAGCGGGAGCTTGATAGCATGCGACTTCACGGGCATGACCACCGAGAACAACAAGCTTACCCTGAAATTCAACACGAAGGATGCAATAACAAAGAAGAACGGGAATTACAGGTTCGGGGTCAGTTACGGCGTGGATGTCCCAATGGAGAGGGCATTCATAGTGATAAAGCTCCCTGAGAACGGCATACTCTCGGAGCAGGTAGCGAACCAGTCATTCTACCCCACTGACGGGTACCTGGCAAGCGATGGCAGGAGGATAATGGTCTACTGGGAGAGGGAGAACATAACGACAACGGATGACCTCATATTCTCGGTGCTTTACAGCATGCCCGGCAGCAGGGACGACATATTCAATTACATCATAGTCTTCCTGACGCTGCTCATACTGGGTGTAATGGTCGCCATAGCGGTGTACATGAAGCGGGGGGTCCGCGGGACAAGCACGCAAAAAGTGGTCGAAGCGGTGCTCAACAAGGATGAGAGGACCATCATATCGATAGTGAAACGCAACGGCGGAAAGGTGGGGCAGAAGGTAATAGTCAAGGAGTCGGACTTCTCAAAGGCAAAGGTATCCAGGATAGTGAAGAGCCTGAAGGGCAGGGGCATACTGGCCACCGAGCCCATATCCGGCAGGGAGAACAGGGTCATACTGAAGGAAGTCAAGACGGGGGAAGAGGGGGAATGAAGAGGTCTCCGGCAAAGGAAAAGAAGATAGGGAAGGAGAGGATAGAAAGGCTGTTCAAGCTCGCCGCTGAAGACTTCCATGAACACCCGGAAAGGGCGGACAGGAAGGTGGAGCTTGCCAGGAAGATAGCCATGAGGTATAACATAAGGCTTCCCAGGGACCTTAAACGCAAGTACTGCAAGAAATGTTATAAGTACCTTGAGCCTAATGTTAATTGCATAGTCAAGAAGCGCCCGGGCTACACGACTGTGAAGTGCCTGCTATGCGGGAATGTTTCGAAATATCCATCCGGGGGATGATGGTGACATGAGATTGCTTATACTAGTGAGCCTTGTGGTGATATTTATCTCTGTCATATTCATAATGTTCACTATAACGGAGATATCCAACAAGTACATGAAGTGCTTCAAGGGCCAGGACAACAAAACAGTATGCAGCTTCACAGGGTTCGGCGGCTCGTTCGTGTTCGGCCTGGTCATAATAGGGGTATTCGTGCTGATAGATGTATTCGTGATATACTTCCTGTTCACCGCCCTCACATCCAAGCAGTCCCTGGCATATTACGCCGGAGGCACCTGATTCTGGGAAAGGTTTATAAACCATCGAAGGGAAAACAAAAAGCAAACATATAAAAACCTGTAAAATCATGTGATTTTATGGCTTCGATCAGGGAAGTAAAGGCAGATATGCTGATAGGGAAGCTTGCTGAAAGGCTTCAGGGAATGGAAGGGATAAAGGCACCCGAATGGTCAGGCATAGTCAAGACCGGGGTGCACAAGGAAAGGCCACCTACCCAGGACAACTGGTGGGAGATCAGGGCAGCCTCCATGCTCAGGAAGATATATCTCAGCGATGCCAGGGGCGTGGAGAGGCTCAGGAAGGCATATGGCGGCAGAAAGAACATGGGCCACAAGCCGGAAGCCAAGCGGAAGGCATCAGGCAACATAATCAGGAAGATCCTCCAGCAGCTTGAAACAGCAGGTCTTGTTAAGACTGAAAAGGGAAAAGGGAGGGTAATCACCCCTAAGGGTATGTCATTGCTCGACAAGACCGCGAAGGAACTAAGATGAATGGCAACGAAGAGCTTCAGAAGGCGCAGCAGCTCGAGATGCTCAAGCGGCAAATAATGAGCAAGATACTGACCAAAGAGGCATTCGAGAGGCTTGGCAGGGTAAGGGTAGTGAACCCGGAAATCGCTTCCCAAGCCGAGATATATCTGCTGCAGCTATATCAGGCAGGCAAGATAAACGGGAAGCTTCCTGATGAAAAGATGAGAGAGGTGCTGAAGGCGCTCTCAGAGAAGAAGGATTTCAACATAAAGAGGAAATGACATGGCAAGCAACAAGACGCTGGGGAAGAAGGTAAAGCTTATATCAAGAGGCAAGAAGAGGTCTGCACCCAGATGGGCAGACATCAAGAAGTTCGGCCTCAAGAGGGCCAGGACCAGGAGGATAAGGTCCAGGGTCAGGAGATGGAGAAGGGACAAGCTAAAGCTGTAGAGGCGGATTCTTATGGCAGATTCAAAGGAAAGGATGTACGTTATATCCCTCAAGAGGGATTGGCAGAAGACACGCAGGGATGGCAGGGCAAACAGGTCTGTAAATGTCATCAGGGAGTATCTGGAGAAGCACCTGAAGACGGACAATATAAAGATTTCATCAAAGCTCAACGAATCCCTTTGGAAGAGGGGGAATTCGAAGCCGCCAGCCAAGGTGAAGGTGAAGGTCACGGAATCCGATGATGTCTTTACCGTAAGGCTTCCTGACGAGGTAGTCATAGAGAAGAAGGAAGAGAAGAAAAGCAAGGTCGCTGGCCTGAAGGAAAGGGCTATGGCCGCCAGGACTGGCGGGCTGGGCGCAGCGCTTCCCGCAAAGGAAGAGCCCAAACAGGACAAGACGAAAGAAAAGCCTAAAAGCGAAGAAACCAAGAAATGAGCATGAAAGGCGCTTTCAGGGACGAGTTGAGACGTGTTCTGAGGAAAGAAATACCGAGAGAAGCAGCCGGGGCTCTGCCTTCTGGATTCCAGAGGATAGGGGACGTGATATTGCTGTCTTTGAAGGGCGAGCTGTCGCCTTTCGGTGACAGGATAGGTGATGCCGTGCTCAGGCTGTTCCCTGACGCCAAGACCGTGTGCTCGCGCTCTTGTATCAGCGGTGAGCTGAGGCGGCCGGGCATCCGCAAGCTGGCGGGCAACGGGACCGTCACCACGCACAGGGAGAACGGGTGCCTTTACAGGCTGGATGTCGGTAAGGTCATGTTCTCGAAAGGCAACGTCAGGGAG
>QMZP01000096.1 GCA_003663225.1 Candidatus Aenigmatarchaeota archaeon
CTCCAGCACGTCGAGGTTCATGACGCAGCGCTTGTTGCTGCATATCTCGGACTGTATGCCGGCCGCATAGGCGTCAGTGCCGGATGCCCATGCGCCGGGCTGGTTATCCTTTATGTAAACGTCAATGGCGAACTGGAACGCGTTCTGCGTCAGCGGGTCCTCGACCCTTACCACGACCGGATACCTGAGGTAATAGTCAACGTATATGGGCTCAGAGTAGCACACGCCTGCCATGGGTATGGGCTTGGCGAAGGCTGTTATGGTGTCAGGTGACATGTCGAAGTTTGCCCGTGTTACGTCGAAACCATCGGGCAAATAGAATCCGACATCTATGTCCGAGTATGTCTTGCCGTTTATGGGCACTATGCTGTACTTGGGGTGGGTGGACTTGGTCATCATGTTCTTGGGTGCCTTGCCCGGCATAAACGTGTTGGCCAGCGTCTTCTCTATAGTATCCATCATATCAGGCTGAACATCCCACCACGTCTTGAAGACGAAGTCGCCGCAGCTTGTCAGGAACACCACCAGGGGAATCCTCTGGACACCGTTGTCGAACGGCGACATTGCCATGGATGAAAGGGTGAAATATTCGAAGTATCTCTGCTGGTTGTTTGTGTTGACAAAGCCCTGGGCGAACTCGTATATGTCACCCAGCTTGCTTGGTATGGATATCACGTAAGGCTGTGGTATGCTGGTATCCCCCACCTGCGTGGGCATGTAGACAGTAAGCTCCACCTTGCTGGACAGAACGTTCACAGATACCTGCGGGTTGCCGAGCGTCACATCCTTGTCAGACATGGAGTCCTGGAGCGCTGCCTTATTGTCGCTTATGTACTTCTCAATGCCTTCGAGTATGTTGGCGTTCAGGTCCGGTATGGTTATGCTGCCGCCGTACTGCCAATAAGGCACGTCCTTGCCCAGGAACTCAACAGAATTCACCTGCACATCAGAATAGCCGCCGTTTATGCCTATGTTTTTTATGGTATCGTACGCACCGGCGCGTATGAAGCTCTCGACGCTGTCCTTCACGACGCGCGCGTCAGGGCCCAGGCTGACTGGTGATAGCATGCCAGTCTGGTATACCAGGGCTACAACAACAGCGACTACAACTAGAATCCCCACGATTGCTATCAACTCAACCTGGCCTTTCCTCTCCATGTCTACCCCAAAATCACACGAGCGGTGAGTAATATTATTATAATTGGCCTGGCTTACTTAAATTTGTGCAATGGCTTCAATCCTTTTTCTGTGACAGAATGAGCTGGACCTTTATGATTATGGGGCCGCTTGACGTGGTCTTCTGTATCTGCTCATTGGCCACTATCTTGTTCACCCTCTCTTCCTCCAGCGACAGGTCGCCTATCTTTATCCTCAACGGCTGGTTCGTCACAGGGTTTATGACCTCACCCCCGCTCAGGTACTCAGGCTTGGCTATGAGCAGGTACCTGTAGCTCTTCTGTATGAGTTCGAACTCGCTTATGTAGCCCGTTATGGTTGTGTTTATCAGGCTCCTGCACCTCGGCCCGTTCCCGCCGCACCTCCAGTCCGACTCAAAGAATGCGCAGGACATGGTATCGGACACGAGCCTGCATCTGGAGTCTGTATAGCCTGTGTCCGTCCGCATCACGGAGAGCAGCAGGTTGTGCGTATATAGGTTCATGTATTCGGGCTGCCCGAACGTCTTGGCGAAGGTGAGCAGGAACACGGCAAGCCCGCCGAATATCACTATTATGAACAGTATCAATATCACGCTCGTCTGTCCTTTTCTTTCGTCTGGTTTATACATACATGGTCACGTTCAATGTCCCCAGATACGTCCTCGGAAGGACGTGGTTCGTGACGTTCAGCACGTACCCTATCCTCCTGTAGACGTTCACCGGGACTATCTGGGTTATCTTCCCCTTCGCTGTCTGCTTCGGGCATATGCTCCAGTAGTTGCAGCTCTGTGATCCGTCCGGGTATGTCATCTGCCCGCATTCTCTCAGCGGCTTGCCGTCCATGAGCATTATCTCTGCGTGCCAATCATCCCCATAAACCCCGCGTAGCTTCTCGCACGAGTCGGGTATCATCGCGAGCGCTGTCAGCTTGCCGTCGTCGAATATCGAGTTCTCCTTGGTCATGTAGGGGGATTCTATGAAAGACTTTATGAAAGACAGCACCCTTTCCTGCTGCTGGTTTGTCTTCTCCACGCTGAGCTGGGTAATCTGCCACCACGTCAGGAATATCATTATGCTGAATATTACTGCCACCACGAACACCATCAGGAGGACATACTCCAGCATCTGGCTCTGTCCCATCATCCTTCGCTCATGCGTTCCCATCATATCACCGAATATTCGCAGCCCAGGTTCACCAGGTCCTGGTATGCACTGTAAGCGTTGTTCAGCTCTGTCACGAGCTCGCTGACCTTTGCCGGGTCATTGTAGTACCCGTCAGCCGAAGTTATCGAAGGCATCATGTCCAAGGCTGCCCAGAGGGCCGAGTAGTATGTGCCGCACTCCCCCTTCTCATCCGATATCGGCAGCTTGCTTGAAACCAGCTTGGAGCGCTGCGACACTATCTCGCTCATCAGCAGCAGCTCCTTCGTGAATGCGTTGTTCACGTTATGGTATAGGTTGTCGGCGACAGGGCCGTATATGTTGCTGCCGTCACCGACAGTGAGAGCAAACAGGTCGAGAGGGTTCTTGTACAGCCTGAACTCAGTGGAGCCATTGAGATAGGCATAGCCATAGCCTGCTCCGGGGAGCCTCGGGACTATGCACACACCCTTCTGAACCATTCCCGAAGGGCAGCTGGCGTGCAGTGTCACCAGCCTGTAGCCTGTCCCAAGGTTGGCCGTACACTTAGAGGCAGGCGTGGTGTATGAGTCTATGCGTGACATGAAGCTGTAGCTCTCGCAGAAGCTGTTGCCACTGTCGCATGGCTTCTTTATGGTGTTGCCGTCGCAGAACCCGAATTGTATCCTGGGCGTCCTGCCCGTGGTGTCTGGAAACAGCCCCACTATGCTCTTCATTATGTTCCTGCTCTCGACTCCAGTGTCCATGGGGTTGAACAGTACGGTCATCTCAGGCAGGGCCTCGACGAAGCCGAATTTCCACCACCCGAAGTTGAGGTCCTCCCTCTGTATCATGACCTCTTCGCCCGGGACGAATACCATGGGCGTCCTTATTATGGTCTGCCCTGTGCCTGACCTTATGACGGGAGGGTCGACCAGGCCATTGTACACGATGTTGAAGTCGAGTCTCGAGAAGTCATCGAAAGTGACGGAGTTCCCGGTAAGATAGACGTCCTGGACAGCCTTTCTGAAGTTGCTTATTATCATCATCCTCTGCGTATCCTCCTGGATCTCGGAGTATATTCCCGCATAGTTGACGAGGAAGAATAGTATAAAGAACGACATCACAAGGCCGAGCACTATCTTGAACACCTGGTATACGTTCATGTTTACCACTGATTCACATGGGTTTCTCTATCGAGACATAATGCCCCTTGTTCTCGATGTATAGTTCTTCCCCAAGACCCACGCAGAAGTTCTCCGAAACCCTGAGGTAGCTTATCCTGTACCCCGGTTCGTGGGTGCCGCAGCCATAGTTTATCCAGACGTTGTACTGATTGGCCTGTATTCTGTTCCTTATTATGTTGTACATGTCAGGGTCAGGATTCCAGTTGTTCATCGGCGAGGGGTTGGAATAGTTTATCAGGCAGAGCTCCGCGTTCCTCGGTATGGCTATCTTGAAAGGCATGGCAGAGCCCTCAGCAAGGTGGAACACGTCCTCTACAGCGTTCTCCAGGTCCTTCACGGCCTTGTTGGTCTGGGCCGTGTTGCTCACGCAGAATATGTTGACTATCTGGTCCATGCCGAACACGAGCAGCAGGGCTATCATTATTATGGCGAATATTATGCCGAAGACCATGCCTGTCTCCATGATACCAACAATTAACTATTGTGTCCGGGCATTATTAATAGAAATCAGGATAGCCTACTCTATGGTCATCACGAAGTCCTGGGCAGCCGGCCCCCACATGTTCTCGCTGGTCGAGGTGCAGCTGGCAGAATCCGGCGTGACAGGTGTGCCATCCACTCTTTCATCATAGCACGCCACTACCCTGAACAGGTAGACGCCTTTCATGGCATTGGACGGAACCTCGAACGTTATGGGTATTTCGTCATGCCTTCCTATTGCTATGGTCTTGGGCGACTTTATGAACATGACCCAGTTCCTGACGAAATTCTTGTTGACGCCGGAAGGTACCTCCTCAACGACAACGTTTATCACGAAGTCATGCGCCTCGCCGTCGTATGCGTCGTTTTTGAGGCCCGCAGCCATCTTGAGCGTGGTGCCCGCGGCGACCGTATATTCAGGCGGCCATATGGCGAAATCC
>QMZP01000097.1 GCA_003663225.1 Candidatus Aenigmatarchaeota archaeon
GGCTGCTGGACGGGGACATAGCAAAGAAGCACGACACCGGGGGGATATTCCTGGTCGAAGATGCCGGTGAAGAGCAGGAAAGATATGACAGGCACGAGATAAGCTTCACTGCCCCCATGTACGGGCCGGGGATGCGCGAGGCTGGGGGCCCTTCTGCTGAGCTTGAGATGAGAATACTTGAGGAGAACGGCATGACGCTGGAGAGGCTAGGAAAAGCTAAAGCATCTGGAACCCGGAGGCTTGGGCGGCTTCTGGTCGACGACCTGCATGCAGAAGCAGTAGAGGAAGGCGTGGAGCTGAGGTTCTCCTTGCCAAAAGGGGCCTTTGCTACCAACGTCCTGCGAGAAATCATGAAATAGCTATTCCAGGTTGCCTATATAGTATGTCTCTAGCAGGTTCATGGCATCAGGTGAATGCGGCGCTCTGGAACCGGGCTTCGTTTCGAACAGCTCTGTCGCATCCGCCCCGCATCCCTGGACTATCGCCTGCCCGCCCGGGTGTGCCGGTATCCATGCAGTGACTTCGTATACCTTGCCCTCTATGACAATCCAGCAGTCCTCTGGTGTATCGTGTATGGCGACCTCGTCCATGGTATGCGTGGTGACGACGTCTCCGCTTGTCACTGAAGCCAATGTGCCCCCTTGCGTGCACCCGCTTACAAACAGCGCGGGTATCAGGAGCAGTATTATAGCCGCATATGGCCTTGACATGTTTAATGTTCCTTTTTGCCCCTAATTAATCTATGCGTTTTAACGGCTTCCATTATCCTGGCAGGGTCGAACCCCACTATTATGGTACCTTTCACGTCGACCACGGGAACACCCATCTGGCCGGACTTCTCTATCATCTCATTCGTAGCTCTCCTGTCCATGTTCACATCTATATCGTCGAAGCTTATGCCCTTCTCGTTCAGCAAATCCTTGACCCTGAAGCACCACGGGCACGTTGGGGTTGAATATACCTTGACATCTGATATGCAAATCACCTCTATTTTTATACGTACTATACAAAGGATACTAATAAACAATACAGTTTCAAAAAACATACAGTGTGGTGCTCTTTTAAAGACTTTATCCGTTATATCTTGACAGATGGTCTTATGACGGTAAAATTCAAGCTCGCGAATCTGCTGAAGCTGGCCGACGAGATAAAGGATAAGCAGCTTAGGAAGAAGGTTAAGGACACGCTCAAGGACCCTGGCATGAGCCATGGTGAACTGTCCAAGAAGTACAAGCCGTGCGACCTCAAGGAGGCACCGGCGAGCATACAGTTCCACCACACCTATGACAGCGGCCTGGTCGAGCACACCTATGCTGTCACGAAGATGTCCATGTCGGTCTCAGAGACACTCGAATCGGTTTATGGTATGGACATAGACAGGGATTCCCTGATAGCTGCGGCACTCCTGCATGACATAGGCAAGCTGTGGGGCATGAAGAAAGGCAGCGCTGGCTGGGGACCCACGGGGCTCACACTGGACCACACTATGGCAGGTACGTCAGAGCTCTATGCAAGAGAGTTCCCTGAGAAGGTGCTCCATATAGTTGCGAGCCACTTCGGGGAGAACGGGCCAACGCCTCCCCAAACCATAGAAGCCCTCATATTCCATACAATAGACAACATGGATGCTGTTATAGGGACCAACAGGCAGGAGAACCTGATAAACCTCCTCCTCAAGCAGCAGTGATTTTTAACCAGCTTATAATAACAATAATCTATGCGCCACGACTCCCGCTTCTTGAGATTCGGGCTGGTAAATTTCTTCGTGATGTTCTCAGGCCTCCTTGTCTACTGGGTATTATGGGGATGGATGGTCGCTAATATTGACCTCACATGGCTCCAGAATGCCATGGCATACTGGGTGTACGTCCTGCAGGCTCCGATGGGTATTGACGTTGTAGCTGTTGGCAACACCTTGCAGTATTCCAGCCCCGCCTTTGGCGTGGAGCTGATAACGCTGTGCCTAGGCATAGGGGAGATGATGTTCTTCGCATTCATAGTGATGCTCTTCCGCGGTGTGAGGCTGGGAACCAAGCTTCGGGGGCTCGCCTTGTTCCTGCCCATGATATTCGTGGTCAACATAGCAAGGCTGCTTATACTGTACCCGATGGCAACAATCATGGGGACAGATGCCATGTGGGATGTGCACTGGCACATATGGAAATGGGGCATGTTCGTGGTGCTAATATTGTTCTTCCTTATGTGGTATGCCCTGATGGCAAGAAAGGACATTGAGCGTGGATTCAGCTTCCTCGGAATGAGGAGATAGCGTCTGACAGTTCCTCCCTCAGTTCCTGAATGGTTCCGTCATTATCTATCACGTGTGTATAGACCTTCTCGTCCTCCACGTCAACCCCGTACAAATCCCTGTAGCGCTTATTGTCCTGTGAATCCCTTCTTTCAAGCCTGTTCCGTGCATCCGGCTCGCTCAAGCCCTCCCGGCTGGCCACCCTCTTCGCCCTTATGTCCAGCGGGCATCTTACCAGTATGCGCACGTCGGCCCAGTCGCCGGCTACCCATGCAGCCAGCCTGGCATCAAGCACCACGTTGCCCGGTATGCTCTCCTTGAGCATCCATCTGTCAAGCTCGTAGTCAACGTCCTCCGGCCTTGTATTGGAGAATTCCTCAACGGACAAACCCTTCTCCTCAGCGAGCCTGCGGAACACACCGCCTGCATACACCCTCCTGAACCCATTCAGCATGTCCAGGATTATGCCCACCGATTCGCTCTTCCCTGAACCGCTCACACCAGAAACCGTTATTATCGGGCCGTTCTTGGTCATACCGCCTTTCGTCAGGCTATCCTCGTACTTCTTGAGAAAATCCAGGTACGTCTTTGCCATATGATACCCCCAGCCTACCTTACCATATCGCTTATCTTCTCGAGGTTCTTGATAGCATATCTCTCCCTCTCGGGGCCTTCCATTATTATGGTACCCCTTAGGTTCATTGACATGGATGCCTTGATAAGGTGCTCGAACCTGAGGTCTGACTGCTCTATGGGTATCTGCCTGGTCATGCCCGACGGGCCGTATGATACGCCTGAGAAGAAGAAGTATGCCTTCTGCATCCACGCGGAGCCGAGCTGCCTCCTCATGGACTGCAATATGCGCTCGAAATCCTCCTGGCTCCTGAGCGAACCCGAGCCCCTTGCGTGTATATGTGCCCAGTTGACTATGGGCTCTGTGCCCGAGGTCCTGCTCACCACGTCCATCATGTCCTCGAATGAACCCACCTCATCCATCCTGCCCGTGTTCTCTATGCCTATCTTGGCATTTACCCTGAGATTGGTTGTTATCTCATTTATCTTGTATATTGCCAGCTTCAGCGCCTGGTCCTGGGGCATGTTCACATAGAAGTTTGGCCTTATCACGAACGTCCTGGCGTCCATTATCGAAGTGACATTGCATAGCGTGTTGAGTATGTCATCTGCCTGGCTGGGGAGTTTGTCATGCCTTATGGACAGCTCGATGTTGAACTTGTTGGCGAGCTCCCTAATCTTTAGCAGGTCCCCGTATTTTGCCTTGTAAAGGTCGGTTCCGGTGTATATGCCTGAGAACAGCTCTTTCGGTAGAACGAATGCCCTCAGACCCACCTTGTACAGCTCCCTGAGCGCCTCAAGCGCCTGTTCAGTTGTCTTCACTATAGGCACCTTGGACGTGCCGTAGGCTATGCCTAACCTCATGCCGAGGCGTTCCTGTATCTTCAGCATCTTCTTCCTTATCATCATGTCGTACATTTTATCGCTATCACTTTGAAGTAGTGAATCTACCTATGACTAATATTATGACCACTACCGTATATATAATTGTCGCTCCCTATAGAAAAAGTTATTGCACGCCTGGGTTCATATTAATAGCCCCGCCCAAAAGATAATTATGGCCCAGGATTTCCTGTACGACTATTTCATATATCCGATAAGCCAGAACGGATGGTACAACCCGGCTAACACGGTCGTGTACGGCATGCTGCTCATAATAGGAGTCTATGTCGTCTTCAGGATGCTAAGGAGGCTTGACATAAGGATAGACAGGCATTTCCTGTATGCCATACTTCCCTTCATATTCTGGGGATCCTCTACCAGGGTGCTGAAAGATGCCGCATTCGCGGGCAAGCTGGCCACGCCATGGCTCAACGCGTTCTATGATTCTGCGCTGTTCCCTACCCCGGGCAGCTACATCATAACGTTCGGGCTTGCGCTTGCTACCCTTCTGTTGTCCCTGCTGGCCCAGCGCTACACAAGGGCTCCTTACTGGAAGGTCATGGCGTCTATAGGCATAGCATTGTGTGCAATCAATGCGGTGTTACTGCCACCCCTTGATGCGGTGCCGTTCCTGCTCGTGGCGGGATTCTGCCTGCCC
>QMZP01000098.1 GCA_003663225.1 Candidatus Aenigmatarchaeota archaeon
CAACTACACCGACATAGTGGGCACTTCCGGCCTGGTGTCGTACTGGAAGATGAACGACAACATAGAAGGGGAAGGGAACAACATAACCGATGAGCAAGGAAACAATAATGCCACTTTGGCCGGGGACACCAATTGCACCGTGGAGGGCTACAGATACGGTGGTTGTTATTTCGACGGCTCCAATGACTACATAAACCTTGCATATGGCCAAGGCGTGAACCCGGCAACTGTACCTCTTACAATCTCAATGTGGGTAAAGCCCGACGAGCCATCTGCAAATCAAATGATAATTTCAAGCGGTCAAAATCCTGATACAAACGCAAGAATGTATGTAGGACATTATAATGGTAATTGGGGAATGGGGATATACAACTCTCCGTGGGGTGACGGGAGCACAACAGCGAAAACAGAGTGGACAAACATAATATTGGTTATGGATGGCAGTTATGCAAACCTTTACATTAACGGCAATTTCGACTATAAGAAGAGCTATTCGTCATACACGTTCAACGAGGACATTGACATAGGCAGGCACCCATCCAGCCCGGGAATCTTCGACTTCAACGGAACCATAGACGAGCTCGCTATCTGGAACCGTTCGCTGTCCGGCGAGGAGGTATGGGACCTGTACAGGGCCGGCATGGCGAGGTTCAACGTGACCCGCTACAACCAGACGGATGACGCAGTCCTGAACTACTACAACGACTACACGTCAACCGCCAGGGCGAGCGGGTTCGCGCCGAACACCACGACGCATACCATAACAGCGAACACAGTCATAGTGTCAGAGATGTCGACCGACCCGACACCGCCCAAGATAACCTTGAACCACCCGTCAAGCGGGCTCAACACCACATCCAGGTCAGTGACGTTCAACTGGACAGTGAACGACGAAGGCTCCACGGTCTGGTGCAACCTGACGATAAACAACACAGTGAACAAGACAAACCTTGAGGTCACTGTCAATAAATCGTACACTACCGCAGTGGACGGGATAGACCACGGCACCTACCTGTGGAACGTGACCTGCTGGGACGGCGTGCCCAACGTCAACACTTCAGTGCAGTGGAATTTCACCGTGTACAACAAGCCGCCTGTCGTGACCTTGGTAGAGCCGATAAGCAGGGAGTACGATGACAGGCACTCCATAACGCTGACCTATAACATAAGCCACGACTCCAGCCTTGACACCTGTTCGCTGCACATAAACAACGGCACAGCGCACCAGACAGACAGCAGCGTGCAGAACGGCACCAACCAGACATTTGACGTGACCATGGACAACGGGCAGTACAACTGGTCTGTCGCGTGCCAGGACATATATGGCAGGACAGGTGTTTCCGGACAAGGATACTTCAACATATCGGCCAACATGACCATAAACCTCAGCATAGTGCCGGCTTCGGTGCCTGAGAACGTGGACAACAACGTGTCCTTCTTCGGCCGTGCCAACCTCTCCAACGGCGAGGATGCCGTGAACAGCACCATCAGGATACTGTACAACGGCATGCAATACCCGTACGAGGGCAAGGACGGCCTTCTGCACAACGGGACCGAGTGGTGGAGCCCGGGCACCGGCCTGAGGAAGAGGTGCAGGATATACCTGAACGACACGAACGACCGCACAGACTATACCTACTCTGCGAACGTCACTTACCTTTACGATAACGGCTGCACCGACATATACAAGGCAAAGGAGAACAGCGTCAGAGTGATAGACAGTGATGGGGATGAGGTGCCATCTCAGGTCTATGACTGGAACTCTACGGGCGACGGCTATGACGGCGATGACATGATAGACGCCGACGAGGAAATAGTGTTCAAGGTCAACCTGACAGCGGGCGTGCAGGAGGAATACTACATATACTACGACATGGCATACAACACGAGCTCCGGCCACAGCGTCTCCTATTCCAGCGGCACCGTGGAGGCGAGCAGCGACTACTACGAGCTCATATACAAGGACAACGAGTACCGCGGCGTCTGCAATACACTGATAGGCAGCAACTGCGATGACTGTTATTATACATATGACCTGCCGTTCACGTTCACCTTCCACGGCAACCAGTATGACACCGTCTACGTAAGCACGAACGGCGTGCTGGACTTCGACACAGCCAGCTCCCAGTGCTGCGGCTGCGGGGGCACGGACGCGCATCACGGAGAGAACATGATAGCCGCCTTCTGGAGCGATCTGTACCTCAACAACATGTATGCATGCAGCTATGAGAGCCCGAACAGGGTGGTGTTCAGGTTCAACGGTGTGGATCTTTGTTATTGGTATCAGGTGAACTACGAAGTCGTTCTCTACCAGACGGGCGACATACAGATAGACTACGGCGTCATGGACCAGGAAGGCACGGGCTGCTGCCCCGGTTATGAGGCCGTGGGAATAAGCGGCACCGACCCAACAGACTACATAGACTCCCTGTGGTCCAATGCCGGTGACAGCGCGTACTTCTGCTATGGTGGCTGCCATGGAACAGTGGACTCCAACGTGACCGAGCAGTACGGGACAGCCACTGACGGCAGCGGCAACTACAACTACACGCTCACGGTCAACGAGGTTGGCGGCAACTATGATGTGAGGGTCAACACCACGTACAGGGGAATATTCGCCGAAGCCACCGGGACGCTGAACGTGGCAGAGGCTACCAAGGTCACTTTGCACAGGCCTGAAGACAACAACGTGACATCGAACAGCACGGTATACTTCAACTGCTCTGTGAAGAACTCCGGCGGGCTTGACAACGTGACCCTGTACTGGAACTACTCCGGCGCATGGGAGCCCAACGGCACGGTAGACCTGACAGGCACACAGAATTCCACGGTATTCTCAAGGGACGTGCCCAGCATAAAGCAGAAGGTGGTCTGGAACTGCCTTGCCTGGGGCTCGGGCACCTCTGACTGGGGCGACCAGAACAGGAGCTTTGAGATAAGAAGGATAGAGGTGGCTGAAACGATAACGCCAGACACGATAACAGAGAATGATGATACCAACGTGACCGTGTACGGGCACATAAACATAAGCACAGGAGAGGGTGTCACCAACACGTCCATCATGGTATACCTGGACGGCGACCCGGTTGACCTGGTATCCAATAACAATATATCCGACTGGTCTGACTGGTGGAATACGTCGTTCCAGTACAGGTGCAACGTCACACTGGACAACACCAATGCATGGAATGCGCAGAACAGCACGGTCACTGTCAACGCCAGCCAAATCTACGCTAACGGCTGCCCGAACATATACAACGCAAGGGAAAACAGCATACGCATCATCGATAATGAGTCCAACCTCGTTTCCTTCGACGTAAGGGACTGGAACTCTACCAGGGACGGATATGATGCCGACGAGCACATGGATTCCAATGACCAGATACTGATCGGCGCATACATGAACGCCAACACGACGAGGAGCTACTGGGTCTATTTCGATGACAGGGTGAACATAAGCGCCGAAACCGGAAGGCCGGCCGCATCAGGGGGCTCGAGTGCGCCCGGGGCGTACATAGACTTCTGTGGTACCAGTGTATATAGCGACTTCGTGCCGGACGGTTACACCGGCAGGATCAACTGTGACCCTGATTCCAGTACAGGTGCAGTGTTCATAGGCAGGAACGGCCAGTCCAGCATGACCGAGTCAGAGCTGCAGAATGTGCTCAACACGGGGGCGAACATAATCACTGAATGGTCAATATCAGATGAGATATACAACAAGATATTCGATGATACGGTCAGCCAGGGTAGCTGGCAGGGAGGATGCGATGATAACATAGCGTTCGGTGCCCAGTACAACGCCGATAACGCGGTATGGGTCACCAGCCCCCAGCCGTGGAGCTATTACGACGGCAATGGCAACGGGTGCGGCTATGACATGAGCGGCTGGACAGAGGTGACGCCTCTCGTCGGATGGAGCGACTCGACTGTTGGTGTTGCCTACAGAATGTACAGCGGTGGTGTGGCATTCTTTGTGGAGGCGGACTGGCAGGACAGCACAAGCCAGAATGAGCAGACAGAGACCTTCATGAAGCACATGGCGACCTTCAACTTCGGTTCCATAAACGTCACTGACTCGTTCACCGAGCAGCACCTGACCGCCACCAACGGCACCGGCGATTACAACTATACGTTCACGGTGAACAAGCCTGCTGGCAGCTACCTCGTCACCATAAACGTTTCATATAACCTGGTTTCCGGCAGCAACTCTCAGGTGCTTATCGTATCCCCGACGACCGTGACAACCCTGAACTCACCTGAGGACAATCATAAGGCACCGAACGCGACCATAACGTTCAACTGCTCTGTGACGAACTCAGTTGGCC
>QMZP01000099.1 GCA_003663225.1 Candidatus Aenigmatarchaeota archaeon
GCGTACACGTATCTCCTTATCATGGCGCTTCACCCAGCGCGACCTCTGCATCGAACTCCTCTGACAGGTCAGGTCCCCTGTATAGCTCCTTGAAGCCGTTCAGCAGCATGAACGCCACGGCGTTGGTGTGCTCTGCCACGTTTATGTCAGTAGCTTTCGATGCGGGCACGAACCCCCTCCTTGGTATGAATCCCCTGGAGGGGTCGTATGAACCCGCTACATAGTCCTTTATGACATCAAGCGCCCTGCCTGAATCCACGCCGCACAGGCGGATGCACAGCCCGACCTCTGCTATTATGTCAACATGCGTCCTTTCCATTATATCGTCAATATGCTCTTCGAAATAGTCCAGTATCCACTGGAATTCATCTCTGTCAGCGAAGTCCTGGTAGTAGTCCGAACCCGCTATTATGAAGTGCGTCATCCCATATATCTTGTTCTTGTACATGTAAGCTTCCATGTCATCAGTCCCCATGAATATGGACTGCCATACCTTTTTGAAATCCTCGCGTATGTCACATATGCCGAAGAAGAGCAGGAAGTACACGTAGTTCACTATCTGTGTCCCGAAGCACCGCACCGCATCCTCGTCGAGTATGTATGACTTTATGTCATCTGCCTCCTTCCTCAGTATCCCAATGCCCTGTTCGAAGAATGGCTTGAACCTGCTTCTCGACACCCCGAAGCACCTCCAGAAATATAGCTGCTCTATGAGGTTGTAGTAGAAGAGATATTCCTTGTTACCGGCGAAGAAGCGCTGCCGCATGGCTTCCTTCTTTCCTTTCTTCTTCCTCATAACGGCGTAGAGCTCCTCCGAGCGCTTCTTGACATACCCCTTATCATTATGGTTCAGTATGTCATTCAGGACCCTGGTCTTGTCCTTCAACACATTGGCAAGTATCGTGTCACGCATGTCATCCTGGCCCGTGGTCCTGTACACCCTTAGCGCGAAATGGTGCGCGGGGTATATCTTCATCCTGTAAGCGTTGTGGAGGAAGAACTCCTTTATCTTGCTGGCGGTATCAGCGTGTTTCGTCTTGCTTTTCATAAGAGATAATTGTCCTCGGCCTGTTATAAACATTCAGCCTATCATGTATTTTCCATCAACGTTTATCCTGGGACCTTTAACCACCTGGTCGAAATGCACTATGGTCTTGTTCTCTCCGCCGAACCAGTAGTTGCTTCCTATGGCGAAGTGACACGTGCCTATGGCCTTCTCGTCTATTATCATGGACCCTGCAAGGGCTGCCTTGGGGTTGAATCCTATGCCCAGCTCGGCAAGATGCCTGACGTTCTCTGGGTGTTTTGCTTTCTCCTCGGCCAGTATTAGGCTGGCCTCGAGCATCTTGGCATCCTTGCCACCCTCTATGGAGACGGCCTTTCCCTTCTCCACTGTTATCCTGAATGGTCTTTTGACTACAATAGTACCGAACTCGTTCCTCGACGTGCCGTTCACAACTATGATGCCGTCCGACTTGCCCTTCAGCGGGGGGAGGTATACCTCGCCCGCGGGTATGTTGCCCCCGGTGCCAGGCCTCGCATAGTTACCGTCGTTGGTTATGGCGCTGTTCTTCTTCGTCTTCATTGTTATGTCCGTGCCTGCCGCTGTAGTGACCCTTATCTCTTTTGAGGAGTCGAGTATCATCTTCGCCTTTGCCTGGTCTTTCCTCAGATTCCTGTAGTCTATGTCCATAGATGACAGCAACAATGATATCTTCCCGTTGGCTATGGACCCAAGGCTCGTGGCGGATATGAAACGATGTCCCATCTCTGCAGAATAGCCCCTGAAGCTCTTGCCCAGCCCGTCGACCGTCCCGAGCTTGTTGGACAGGCACAGTATTATTATGCCTCCCCTGCCAAGCCCTGTTATCGCGTCCTTCACCTCGTTGTCAGCAGGGTCCATGCTCGTCTTGGGTTCTTGTGATACAAACCCGGCATCAATGCCCATGGAACAAGCCGAGTTGAAGTAGGCTGCCCCCATGACGGCGGCGGCCCTATGGTTCCTGGTACCAGAATCCGTTATGACCAGTAGCTTCTCCTTCTTGGGTTTTATGCATTGGACCAGGACATTCTCTGTTACAGGCTCGGCCTCTTTCACTTTCCTGCCAAGGTGGCGCTTCTTCAGAAGCTTGAAATGTTGCGAGAAACCCATTCTTTACACACAGTATATTATTCAATATGCCGCTATAAATTCAACGCTGCTAGAATTTCTCTATGGCCTCTTTCATTACCACGCCATTGGGGACTATTATCCTCTTCTTGCCGCTCCTGAGCACCATGGACAGCGGCTCTATCTTCTCCACGACGCCGGAGTACTTGCCTATCTTGACCTTGTCTCCCACCTTTATGTCACCCCTGATGGAGAAGCCTGCACTATAGGATGGGAGGATGTCTCTGAGCCCTATAACCACGGATATTACGAATGCTATGAGTATTATCGAGAACATTATGGTCAGCGAGAGGGAATCTATGCCTATGAGCGACAGGGCCATTATAACCACCACGATGGATATGGAGTACTTCATGACCCCGCCGGATAGCGAAGCCAGGAGGTCCTCCTTCAGGAACCTGTTGCCCGCCTCCTCGAACACCTTGCCGAAGAAGTCAGCTATTATGAAGCCTATCACTATTATGAGTATCGCCCCTATGAACCTGGGCATGAATGCTGCCGTCTGAGTGAATATGTCCGCTACGCCCGGGAACCCTATGGTCTGTATTATCATTCCCAAGAATGCGACATACACTATCCACTTTACAAGGTCTCCTATGAGCTCGACAATAGTGCCGCTGTATCCCGTTATCTTTATCACGCTCTCGGCCCATGTCCTGGTCGTTATCCTCTTGAGCCCTATGGCAGACATGAGCTTGGTCACTATGAGCTTTGCCAGCTTCCCTGATATGTAACCGGCGGCCAATAGGACCGCTACCTGTATAATCACCGGGATATTCGGAAGTATGTATTCAGGCACCAGGTTCTGCAGGAAGCCCATCAACCATGACCAGACCCGCCCAAGGGCGCTTTCCACCGTCACCATAAAATACCTCTTTATTTATGAACATCATGCTATAAATGACCTAAAGCTTCTTCGTCTTCAGGACGTCCTTGACCACGGATTTCGCGTCGTCAAAGAACCTCATAAGCATCGGCTTCTGCTTGTACTCCTCATAGTTATCCTTTATGGACAGAACAATCTTCTTCGTCAGGTCCTCGCCAACCGCCTCTGATGGGGATATCAGGCCGGGGCTCGTCTCTATGTTAACCACCCTGGGCTCACCCTTAAGGCTTATGTCAACCCTCGCTATGTGGCTTTCTATGGCCTTTGCCGCGTCCAGGGCCAGCTGCTGGGTCTTCAGGTCTATCTTGCTTTTCTTCAGCTCGCCCTTTGCGAACACTATATCCTTCTCGTTTGTCTTCTTCTTGACCGATGCTATCACGTTCGGCCATGCCACATACACCGAAACCATGTCCTTTACCAGCTCTTCTATCAGTATGGACTGCTTCAGGGAGCCCAGGGCGTCTATGACGCTTTTCGCTTCGGTCATGTTCTTTACGACCACTCCTGTCTTCTTGTCGGGTGTCCTTATGACTATGGGGAATTTCACATCGTTCAGCATCCTGGCAGCGGCCTTGGAACTCTTGGTGAGATGCAGGTCTATCGTTGATATGCCCCTCTTGCGGAGAACGCTGAGAAGGAAGAACCTCTCTTCCACTATGAGGAATGATATGGGCCTGACGGGCATGTAGGTATCCTCGGGAAAGAGTGAAAGCAGCTGGTATGCATAGGAGGCAGCGCTTTTGGGTATGCGCGGAAGCACTATATTGAACTTTAGCAGGTCTGTCACCCTGTACTTTATGGATATGTCGTTCGACAGCCCCACGCCTATCGCTTCTATCGGCACGAAGAACACCGAGTCGAACACCCCCTGGGCCTCGTTGAGCAGCTTTATGTTGGTCTTGTTCTTCCCCGTGCCTATTATGCAGAGTGAGTTGTTGTTTTCAGGCATAGCATCAACCGTTCATGTCCCGCTTACACGAAGATTTGTATTGATGTTTAAAAAGCATGAGCCACCGTTAACAATTTAAATGAGCGACATCACCAGGCCGGCTATCAGGGGGACAACGAGATTGTCATTGGGCGCGCCCATCCTGGACTCCTTAAGCAGCTTCACCTCAGGAAGGGCCTCCCCTAGGGTAGCTGCGCCGGCCCCCATTGCCCCGACCACTGGCACCACGAACGCGAGGGATATGATGAACGAGCATAAAAGGAAGGCGAGCGAGCCTTCAAGGGTCTTGCTCCCCAC
>QMZP01000100.1 GCA_003663225.1 Candidatus Aenigmatarchaeota archaeon
GCATGTAGAGTGCCATGCCTATTGCCAGGATGGGCATCGACAGCGACGCTATCTTGAATGATATTATCTGCGCGGTTACTGTCGTCCCAATATTAGCACCCATTATCACAGGCACTGCTTGTGAGAACCCCATCAGGCCCGCGTTTATTAGACCCACGAGGGTAACCGTGGTGAGCGACGAGCTTTGTATAGTCGCGGTGACGAGAGCGCCGACCCCGACTCCACGCAATCGGTTCTTGGTAAGCTTCTCCAGAAGGTCTTTGAGCTTTTCACCCGCCGCTTTCTGCAGGCCTTCGCTAAGCAGGTTTATCCCGAAAAGAAACAGCGCCAGGCCTCCGGCGAGGCCGAATATGACGCTTATTACGTTCATAATTAATTTGTGACATCTTTTATTAAAGCGTTGATCACAAGAATTAAGCACAGTGTGATATTGCATGAAACCCAGGAGTGTCATATTCGCTTTGGTCATAGCAGTAGCCGCGATAACACCCATGCTTCTTGGCGTGTTCGGTGACTGGCTATGGTTCTCTTCGGTTGGGTATGAGTCGGTCTTTGCCAAGATTCTCCTTACGTCAGTAGCCATAGGCACAGCATCATTCATCGTTTTCTTCTCCGTTGCCTATGCTAGCATATGGTTCTCCAAGAGGCTGGCACTGGGTAAAAGGAAGACACGCAAGAGTTCCGGGCCGTTTGCAGCTGTTGCAGGCATAATAGGGCTTGTTATAGGCATCATCATGTCAAGGCAGTGGGAAACTGTACTCCAGTACGTCAACGCCTCATCATTCGGCGCCAGTGACCCGGTGTTCAGCATGAACAATGCTTTCTACGTGTTTACACTCCCGTTCTATTCTCTTGTCCTCAATTTCCTTCTGGCCACGTTCCTTCTGTCGTTCGTGCTCTCGGTAGCGAGCTACATATTCCATTCGTCAGGCGTCAGGATAGAGCGGAAAGAGATGCAGTCAGACATGCTTACGGGAACGGGAAGCGAAATTGCCATGAGCCTCCATGTTTCATGGGACAGGTTAGTTCCGCTGGCAAGCGCCATGGCAGGCATCTTATTCGTTATGGCATCCGCCCATATATGGCTTGCCCAGTATGCATTGATGTTCTCCTCCAGGGGAGCGGTGTATGGCGCAGGGTATACCGATATAAACATAACTATACCCATGCTGAACGTGCTTTCCATAGTATCTTTCGCGATAGCCATATTATTCATGGCCAATGTGAAGATAAGGAAGACCAGGTTCATAAGGGACGGCATAACAGCCTTCATAATAATAGCAGTCCTCGGTACCATGATAAGCGGGGCTGTACAGGCGCTCGTGGTCAGTCCCAATGAGTTCAACCTTGAGAAGCCATACCTGGAGATGAACATCCATTCCACCCTGTCGGCATACGGTCTGGAATCCATCCGGAATAGCATATTCTCAGTGGATTACAACCTGACAGCGCAGGACATCAACGACAACAACGCCACAATAAGCAACATCCGGCTGTGGGACTGGAGACCCCTCAAGCAGACATACCAGCAGCTGCAGCTATTCAGGACTTATTACGAATTCAACGACGTCGACATAGACAGGTATGACATAGGAGGCACATACAAGCAGGTAATGCTTTCTGCCAGGGAGATGAACACTAACGACCTCCCAGCCCAGGCCCAGACATGGGTCAACAAGCATCTCGTGTACACGCACGGATACGGGGTAGTCATGAACCCGGTAGACAAGGTATCAGAAGAGGGGCTTCCCATATTCTACATGAAGGACATACCGCCGGTCTCCAGCTACATGAGCCTAGACGTGCCCCAGATATACTACGGGGAGAAGGCTAACGATTACGTCATAACCAGCACCAGCACGAACGAGCTTGACTACCCGTCTGGGGATAAGAACATATATGCCTCATACACAGGGCATGGCGGCATAGAGCTCTCGGACCTGCTCAGGAGGCTGACATTCGCGGTCAAGTTCAGCTCAGTGGAGCTGCTTGTGTCAGGCTCCATAGACAAGGACAGCAAGCTGCTCATGAACAGGAACATAATGGACAGGGTATCGGCCATAGCACCGTTCCTGGAATATGACCCTGACCCGTATATAGTGATATCGGATGGCAGGCTATACTGGATACTTGACGCATACACCACAACGAGCATGTACCCGTACTCAGAGCCTGTTAGGGTAACAGGAATGGACAAAGGCTCGTTCAACTACATCAGGAACTCGGTGAAGGTTACCATAGATGCGTACAGCGGGGATGTCCGTTTTTATGTCATTGATGGCTCTGACCCGCTGATATCAACATACAGCAAGATGTTCCCAAGCCTGTTCAAAGACTTCTCGGAGATGCCGGCAAGCCTTGCCAGCCACATAAGGTATCCTGAGGGGTTGTTCAACGTCCAGGCCCATATATACTCCACATACCACATGAAGGACCCAAGGGTGTTCTACAACAGGGAGGATGTTTGGGTCATACCGGACGAGATATACCGCGGTTCAAGACAGAAGATGCAGACCTACTACATAATAATGAAGCTGCCCGGCGAGGAAAGGGAGGAGTTCATACAGATGATACCGTTCACCCCCAAGGGCAAGGAGAACCTGATAGGATGGATGGCTGCCCGCTCTGATATGCCCAACTACGGCGAGGCCATCGTGTACCAGTTCTCCAAGCAGGAGCTCACATACGGGCCCATGCAGATAGAGGCCAGGATAGACCAGGACCCCGAGATATCCCAGCTCATAACATTGTGGTCACAGTCGGGCTCCAATGTGCTTAGAGGAAACACGCTAATAATACCAATAGAGAACTCTCTCCTCTACATAGAGCCATTGTACCTGGAAGCGACTGAGAAGGGCACGCTTCCGCAGCTCCAGAGGGTCATAGCGGTCTATGGCAACAAGCTTGCCATGAAGAACACGCTAAAAGAGGCCATAAATGCTATATTCGGCACAGACCTATCCATGCCAGGCGGGCAGAAGCCATCAGCACCAGTCACGGCAGAGGAGAAGCTTGCAAGGATAGCAGAGCTGTATGACAACGCGCAGGCCGCCCTTGCAGAAGGTGACCTGGGCTCATACCAGGAATACATAAACCAGATAGGCGAGATAACAGGGAATTAGCCCTATACACGAGTCCGTTCATTTGCATAAGAAGGCCGTCACGTTCATGTATAATTAGCAGAATATAAATAATGAAATGGCATTATTATAAATCAAGATATTGTCAGGATTGTCCACCAAGGTTCTGAGACGCTCTCCAGTTTCCCGTTAACTGCATCGATCACGCTCTTTTCTTGAACAACAACAGGAAAGAAGCCGAAAAGCCATCTGAATGTAATGCTGTCAGCATCATATTTCATGAAGCCACCGGATACCGTAAGGTTGAGGTCAATAATCTCTGCAGTGGGCCCGAGACGCTCCTTGAGGATATGCCTGACACGGTCAGGGAGAACATCAAGCTTCCTCAATGCACCATTATCCATCAGGAAGATTGACATCTCATTGTACATGGCATCGACATTAGCTCTGGCTGTTACGCCACCTGACGTTATGTTCATGCCGCCTCTCTTTCTTGCGCGTTCAAGCCTGACGTCCATGGTACCCCGATCAGTACTCACCGGAAGCTCTATGGCAGGCGATGCCTTATCGTCTATCCTGATGGATCCGGATATGCCTGAAAGGGACGGCTTTGCTTGGGCATCCGTGCGGCCGTCTGATATGGCAACGCCTGAGTCTTTGGGGGTATCGCTAGCTGAGAGGCAGCCGCATGCAGCCAGGACGCTGCCTGAAATGAGAACCATTGTCACAGCAAGAGCCGGAAAAAGGGCCTTCATGCTGTTATATTGCATAGGTTGGATTAAAAGCATGAGGGGTTCCCTCTCGGCACAGGCGCCAAGGAAGCAAGCTGGGCGCAATGGGGTGGTGCGCCCTTATGCCCGCTTCCCGCCTTTGCCTCATGGAGGGCAAATGGGGAAGAAATGAGCTTTAATATGGTGCAGGAGCAGCACCGGCTCGCTTTCTGTAGAACTATTGGCAACCCCCTTTTAAAGGGATTGTGAAAGTCGGGTCTAGACCATTGATCCATTTCCGGTCTTTGGGGCTATTGTCGTATGAGCACGTAACCGCTGCTCGATACGTGATTAGTTTTTGGTGCATAAGTCATGAGCTTATATATTATTTATGTGGGGAAGAC
>QMZP01000101.1 GCA_003663225.1 Candidatus Aenigmatarchaeota archaeon
GAGCCTGCTATCAATTTCATGTAGTTAATGATAAGCCGGTGCAAGATTCTCGGATTCCTTGCTACGAAAAAGGAATTCGATAAAAACCTATTCAGGGTATTCATACAACAATGTTTAAAACGAGAAATTATAAGAAGTTTATGTTGTTTTGGAAAGTCCCAAGATATGAGTTCAGATATCCGAAGAGTCCTTTGGCAACATTACTGGGCTGCGCGATGAGAAGGAAGGTTGTTGATGGGGAGGAAATTAATACCTTTGAGAACGCCCTTTCCCGATATCTTGGGGTTAGGCATGTATTACTTACACCGTCAGGAAGGATGGCGTTCTATCTGATAATGAAAGCCATGGGTATAGAACCTGGGGACGAAGTGATACTCCCGGCATTCACGTTCCCTGCAATACCTAATATGTGCCATATCGCTGGTGTTAAGAGTGTATTCGTTGATGTTAACATTCATACCCTGAACATTGACCCTTCTTTGGTAGAGGACGCGATAAGCAGCCGTACCAAGGCAGTTGTCGTGAACCATATGTTCGGCGAGCCAGCTGACGTGGGTGCCATATCGGACATATGTAAAAAGCACAATATCGATATCATAGAGGATTGTGCTCATGCCCTAGGGTCCGAATACATGGGGAGAAAGACTGGTACGTTCGGTAAGGCCTCCCTGTTCAGCTTCTCAATGACAAAGAACATCAATACGCTTGGAGGGGGGTTTATAGCTACTGATGAAGATGTTATCATTGAAAGAGTAAAGACCGAGTTGTCTCGTTATAAGCCGCCAAACCGTTTGGAACTTCTGAGAAGAGCCATCAAGTTCGAATATCTCAGGATGATAACAAGCAAACCATTCTTCTCTCTTCTTATATTCCCGTTAATACGCAGAAGAAGGCTCGCTGAAGGTACCAACATGCTCGATGAGGCGGACTCTTATGAGCATAAGCTTATGGACGGGCTTCCTGAAGAGTGCAAGACCAGGTTCAGTAACTATCAAGCCGTCATGGGTATAGAGCAACTGAAGAGAATTGATGATTATATAGATGCCAGGAACAGATCCGCTGCGCTCATGCGCAAGATATTGGGTCAGGGTGACATGGGATTCCAGCACGGTCTGCCCGGTTCAAAGAGTGCTCTGCAGAGCTTTCCTGTCATGTCCAGGAACAAAGAAAGTCTTGCCACACGACTGGTCATGTCTGGAATCGATTTCAGGGAAACCGATATGCGCAACTGTGCTGCTATGGGATTATTCGGCAAGAAGGCATGCCCGAATGCGGAACGTGTCGAAGACAGCATAATATACCTCCCCATATTTGGTAGGCATAACAGCAGCTACATGCGCAGACTGAGGAACTTGGTCAATAGAACCTGATGCTGTTGATTAAAGATCCTATGTCAAATGACATTATCCTGTTCATCTCAAGATTTGATGAGTCCCAGCAATCCACGCACCTGTCAGAGAATCTTCTCTTGGCGCTCTGTAGGTTCTGGAACGCAGCTGAAAACCCCAGTTTCTTGCAGTCAAGCACGTCCATGTTGTTGTTATACATGTCACATATGTTCAGATATCCGTCTGCCTGTATCCTGCAATACAGGTTGCCCGCATAGCATTTCTTCTTCCTGTATACCGGCCAGTCGAGCATCTCTTTCAGGCATATTATTGAGTTGGCTATATACTTGTTGCCTGATTTCTTGAGCGCTATCAGGTGCTTTATACACTCGTTAAAGCGTCTCTTAGCTGGCATTAGTTCCTTGTTGTCGTCACTTGTTGGAAGCCTCATGACAGGACAGAACATTATGTCTGTTCCCATCTCTTTTGCTTTTTCAAGCACAAAATCTATGCATTCCAGATTATCCTTCGTTAATGTAGTGTTTATGGTGACCTTTATGTTCCTCTCTGTCGCGGCCTGTATGGATTTCATGACATGGTTGTATGAATTCCCCTCCCTCTGAGTGTCGTGCACCTTCTTGTCGCCATCAAGGCTTATGTCGAGGAAGTCTATTACATCCAAATCGTCTATCATCCGATGGAAAAGCACCCCATTAGATAAGAGGCCGGTTGTTATGCCACGCGATTTTGAGTGCCTTAATATCTTTGCTATATCTCTTCTCAGAAGGGCCTCCCCTCCTGTGAACCCTATTACCTTCGTGCCCATGTTCGACGCTTCATCTATTATCGAGAGAACTTCACGGGTAGAGAGTTCTTTCACCTTATTTCTGTACATGCTGCAGTACTTGCATCTCAGATTGCATCTGTTGGTCAGTATCCACCCTATTATCAGCGGGGTGGGCTTTCCTGTGAGCTTGTATCTCAGAATCTCACAACCTATATATACACGGGTCTTGGTATCCATGGAATCTTTTAATGAATTAAAGGATTCGATATAAAAAAACTACATGAGGCAGAAGACGGTGTTACTTTTTGTTCTGGTTGTGACAGTATATGCATTACTATTGTCTTTGACGGGGCTTGACGGGATATCAGAGGTCCTATCGTGCTTCAGGGTACAATATGTGCCCATGATACTGCTCCTGGTGGCGTTCTCCGAGGCTGTCACATTCCTCAGATGGAGGTATGTGTTATCTAGGATAGTCACGGGCATCCCATTGAAGGAAGGATTCCTGATATACATGTCCGGTCTGTCCGTCATAGCTCCCGCACAATCTGGGGAGCTCATCAGGTATTATATTCTGAAGAAGATTAAAGGCATACCAGTCAAAAGGTCTTTCCCTGTCCATATGGTGGGCATAATATCTGATTTCATATGTGTGGTTCTCATGATAATACCCCCGTTGCTGTTCATACCCGGTTTTGGATACATTATGACCCTAACATCCGTGTTTGTGATAATATTAGCGTTCATATTAGGGCTTAGCAACAGGCGCGTTCAAATATTAATAAGAAAAATACCTATTCTTAGAAGTTATGCAGATTTCGGCAAGAGCATGAAGGATGTCGAGAAGGTCGCAGACAAAAGGAGTATGATAACAATAGGTGCGCTAACTGCTCTTAGCTGGATAGCTGCGATATCCGCCTTCTATTTCGTTCTAGTGGCTCTTGGTGTATCACCCGACCCTGTATCTGCCATGTATATATATGGCTTCTCGGTGCTTCTTGGTGAGGTGTCTACCCTACCCAAAGGCATAGCAGTGACAGAGGGCAGCATTTTGATAATGCTGTTCCTGAAAGGCATGCCCTATAACATCGCAGCAGCATCGAGTGTTATGATAAGGGTATTCAACATGTGGCTTCCCATGGCAGCCGGTATAATATGTCTAATGGCCTTAAGCAGGCGTATGCTATCTTCGTAAGCTTTCCCATAAGGTCCCTCTTCTGTACACCCAGAACCTGATGTTCTGTGTAATGAATCTAATATAATCCCAAAAACCACCCATTCTTCTGGCCCTGGCTAACACATATCTCGGTCTAATATAATATCTCCTGTATGCCTCAGAGACCGCTTCATCAGCTTCCCTGTTGCTCATGGTCATCCTAAGATCCCCCTTCTTTATACTCTCATATGCTTCAGAACCAGGAACACTAACGAATCTCTGAAATGTCACAAAATCCGGCATCAGTTCATCGCAAAACGATATAGTCTCTTCTACAGTAACTCTGTTCTCTCCTGGATATCCTATGATAAAGAACGCCACTGTTTCTATCCCCAGTTTTTCACAATCCCTGAAAGTCCTTCTTACACTGTCCTTGGTTATGCCTTTTCTCATACGCTTCAGCATACTCGATGAACCAGATTCCACGCCGAATAGTATCTGATAACAACCAGATGCCTTCATCATTTCAAGTGTCTCCCTGTCTACAGTGTCCACTCTTGACATGCACCTCCATGATATCCCTAGAGACCTGAGTGTGCTGCATATTGCCTTTAATCTCTCTTTATTTGCGGTGAACATGTCGTCAAAGAACAAAATGTCATCGAATCCCCCATTCTTGAGTGATTCCAGCTCCTCTTTTACGTTCCCGATGCTTCTTTCTCTGTAGCGTCCGTACGCTGAAGCCGAACAGAATCTGCATCTGAAGGGACAGCCCCTGCTCGTTATTATAAGACTGAATCTTTTCCCCCTAGACAATATGTCATAGTAACCTTTACCAAGCATCCCTCTGTCGGGCAAGGGAAGCTCATCCAATGGCAATGGCTTCCTTGGGGGGTTGAAATGTACC
>QMZP01000102.1 GCA_003663225.1 Candidatus Aenigmatarchaeota archaeon
GCGTGACCGAAAGCTTTATAAATACTGTTTGTAACTATTTATCAGTGACAATACTGTCACTAAATATAAAGTAATATAGGGGTGAACATGAGCACGGGTGAGCTCAGCAGGACTCTGAAATCAATGGAGAGAATGGGTTCAGTCCTGTATATAGACAGGAACCATACAGGGACGAGCGAGCTCTGACCGGCCAGAATCACATGACAGTGAAAGATATTCCGACGTGGATGTTGAAGAGGGTGCTGGCAGGCAGCGTGCCTGTATCAGCCGCGCCCATAGATGACCTTGATATTGACATAGACATGAGCATGCCGAACTTCCCAACCGAGACAGAAGATGATATGCCTAAACCAAGGAGGGTTTTCCCGAGGATAAAGTACAAGCATGGGAACAATGTCCGCAGCAAGTATATTGGGTGGGCCGATTACAAGAGCTGTCAGATAGAGATACCGGAGTTCAACGAGATAATGTGCAAGGTCAATAGCAGGATGAAGACCAAATACGCCCAGGCAAGGGAAGCGCTTCACCGATACATTGTAAACCACGAGATGTTTGAGCTTGAATACATGCCGCAGAACGAACTGCAGCACGGCACAATGGAAGCAAGGAACATGTCTATGCTTGAGTATACAGACCCAGAAGCGTATTTCGCAGGCCTTGCACTGCACAAGAAAAGGCTGCGCGATGGCAGCAGGAATGAGAAGGCTTTCACAAAGGCCACTTCCAGGCATTATGATCTTGGCAACGCATTCAAGAAGTATGGCGCATACCTGGATGAATGGGTAGGCCTGGTTTCGGACGTGATATCAGGAAAGCCCACCTACTCACATCAGTCGGGTAGCGGGGACTACAAAGAGAGGGGCCCTGCTTCCAATGTGCCGGAAGCATACAGAAAGGTGGCGTGATGGCATGGTGATGGCGACAGCTGGTCTGGAAAGGATGGGAAGGGACCTGTATGATGACAGGCTCGCAGTCCCTGGCAGGGGCGCGAATCACCCCAGGGACAGCATGACCAGGGGAGCCGGAGGAAGGGCAACTATGAACGACCGCGTCCTCGGCAAGGACGGCGCCTTCGCTTTACCGGCAGGATATGCCAAGCTCGCCAAGACCGGCGGCCCGCAGAGAGGAGCAAGCGGTAGGAGCAACGTAGGTTACAACAGGGAACACGGGTACCCGTTCGTGGATTGGGAATCATTCAAAAACACATGGTATAAGATGATTGCCCACAGTTTCTTGAAAGAGGTCTTCTCTTTGTACAACACCCCGCCCGAAGACAGGAACAGCCTTCCAGAGAAGATAATAGGATGCATATTCGATGCAGAGAAGAGGAAATATACCCAGATGCTTAGGACAGAAGTATCTCAGTCATTTCCCAAGATTGTTGTATGGGGGAATTTTGCAGACTCCCCGTCGCTTGTTGAGGAGATGTACACAGTGGAATGGGGCAACAAAGAGATACCCATACATTTCAGGACAGAAAGTGGTGGTGCAGTAAGTGATGACGCTCTCTCAGATGCCATAAGGTTCGTGAGGGACGAGAGGACTACAAGGTACAACAAGCATCAGTCACCCTATAACTATGACCGTGACGAATACAATGTAACCCGTTTCCATGACGAGAAGTTCTCTGACCTTGCTGCAGATAAGTTCACGAGAGGGGATTACGGCACCTTCGTAGACCCTGGAACGTTCAATCCGTGGTTCGTCAGGGACGACACATGGATGATACAGCAATATGGAACCAACATAGACGAGAGAACGCTTACAGTCGATGGCACCAGCTATACCATAAGAGGTTACAGGAGGCCCAACAAGCTCTCAATGTGGTGGTATTGGGCAGTAGGAGACAAGGTATACGATATCATAGATGTCTGGTTCGACCCGATACAGAAGGTTGCGGACAGGATATTCTCTAAGGACGCACAACAGGAGCTTGTCAGGCAGGAATACAAGATGATTGCAGGAATAAGAAGGTCTTTGTTCGACAACCCGGGAAGGATCGACTTGGCATACGAGGTTTAGACTCCTTTCTTTCACCCCCATCCCGCGGCAGGCAGCTCATACCCCAACCGGCCAGCCGCGGGATATCATCATCTAGGCTTCGGCATGTCGAAGCTGAGCATATCCCCTATCTTCAGGGGACCGGACTTGCCGGAAGGCAGTTCAAGCACGTACTTGCTCCCTTTTCTCGGCCTGAATACCTTCCATGTCATGGGATTGAGAGACATCGGTCTTGCGTGCTTCTTTATGTCAACCACCCTCTTGCAGGAATCAATGTACACAATGTCTATGGCGAACTTCATCATCGGCATCCATATGCCATGCTTCCCTTCCCACGGGAAAACCATCAGGAAGCCATCGTGTCCTATACTCTTCCTTCCGCTGAGGCCTTTGACCCTTGACGTGTAGGATTCAGCGACCTCCACGTCATCGAACAGTATCCTGCTTCCCTTCTTTATCTTCATCATTCTCGCCCAACTGGTCCTTGACCTGGTCAGCGGTCTTCGGACCTATTATCTCGGACAGCCTCTTTACCGGGACCTTCCTGAGGTCTGCCAGACTCCGTATGTTGTTGCTGAACAGCTTTCTTGCCCTTGTCCTGCCTATGCCCTTGAGCCGTACAAGCGGTAGCAGCTCCCCTCTGACGCCGTACTTGACGCGCAGGCGGATCTTCCTTATGTTCCCCAAATGGTCCTTGAAGCCGAGCAGCAGCGCAAGCTCCTGTGTTGCGTATAGCAGCCAGTCTATGTTGTCAAGCTTCGCCCTGAGCTCCCCTGGCGTGACGCCGTGGTCCTCGAGCAGCTTGTCCTCGCCTGCCTCAGCTGCCCACATGCTTATCACATAAGCGGTCTTCATGGCCCTGAGATAATCCTCATACCCTATGTCCCACGGGTTGGGCGGGGTGTCCAGCAGTGACTGCTCCTCGTTTGCTAGGATTTCGTTCATTGTGTCCTGGTCCTTCTTCCTCACGTTCATAAGCGGTCTCATCTCGAGCGTATTGGATACCATGTGCAAAACCGGGAACAGCTCAAGTGTCCTGGATTTCGCGTCCGCCTCCTTCAAGTTCCTTATTATCTTGTTGGCTGTTATCGGGTCGAGGTACAGCTCAGCCACCCTCCTCCCTATGAGCGTCGGCTTCAGTCCTTCTTCTTCCCTTTGCAGAAGCTGTGTCGCGGGCTTGAAGGGGCTGCCATCATCCTGAGAGCCGCCCGATCCCTCAACAAACCCGTAATCCCTGAGCATCTTTATCACCCTGGTAAGGATGCCCTCTATCTTTGACAGGTCCTTGTACTGATGGGCATATAAGGTGTTGAAGAAGAAGTCCATGAGGTCCTTCCTCGTCGGAGTCGTGCCGGACGCTATGAGCGCGAGGACGTGCATCCTCAGGACCGGCTCGACCCCCAGCTTGGAATACACCTTTTCAGGCTCGCCCCTTATGTAGTTCTCCAGGGCGTAATCAGCCTCTGCCTTGTTCTTAGGGAGTATTATGGCCTCGCCCTCCGTGTCGTACGCCGGTCTGCCAGCCCTGCCGCAATTATGTATTATGAAGTTGGATGCTACAAAGTCTTCATTTTGAGACACGCCTAGGTTGTAAACTTCTATTGGTTTTTTTAGTTCGATTTTCTTCACCCGGGTCACTCTTTCCGTCCTTACCGGATCTAGGAATTTAGTCTCCTTAGAATAAGGAGCCCTCATGGTGCAGATGTTTTGTTTATGTCGAACTTTTGAAGCTGCCACCCACTTTACTTTACCTTCCTCCATTAACAGAATGGGGTGTTCGGGTGTCAATTTAATCTTGTTGCCGGAATTGGTGGTAATCTCAATCAGTTGTCTTGCTTTTCTAATGTATTTTTTGAGTATCCTCTGGGGTTCGTACTCCTTTTTCTTTATATTATATGAAAGGACTTTGTCTATACTTTCATCCTTTATTATATCTTCTATTTTCATCGTGGTAAAATTTGGCAGGAGTATTTCTTCTCCGGCAGGTAAACACATCTGCTGCACCTCCAGCACCGGTATGTAATCCATGCCGCGATACCCGAACCGCTTGAGGTCCCTTATTATCACACGGTATGCCGGCAGGTTCATGCCTGCTGCGAGGGTGGGCGTAGCGCATATGAAGCGTATCGTGCCATCCCTGAACGCCTGCTCCACGAGGGAGCGCTGCTTGGA
>QMZP01000103.1 GCA_003663225.1 Candidatus Aenigmatarchaeota archaeon
AAAGCTAAAGAAGCACGACGAGCTCAGGCTTCAGGACCTCAGCTCAAAGGCATGGATGAACAAAAACATAGAATCGGAGAACGGCGAGATAACGGCATGATTCATTAGGCTCTACGGAAGGAAGTCCTTCTCCTCTATCTTCCTCGGAAGGTATTTCTCGGTTATGAACTTTATGCCCTTGGATGACAGGGCTTCCAACTCCAGCTTGTGGTTCACCTTGAGCATGTGCCTCAGCTCATGCTGCCATTCCTTGGGCTTGAACCACACGTACTTCATCATCTCGTTCGCCCTTCTTATGTCACCCTTGTTGAGCTTTATGGTCACGTTCTTTGGTATGTCATATTTGTCCACGTCCTGTGTGGTAAGGCCTATGAACTTTGCTTCGGGTGTGCCCAGCCTGTCCGAAAGGAAGGAAAGGTTTATCGAGCCCTGCTTTATGACAGAGTATATGTAATACCCCCATGCGTCAGCGTCTGTCAGCACGTATACCGGTAGCTTCATCTCGTTGTGAAGCCTGTTTATTATCCTCCTGCAACCCCTTGCAGGCTGCCCCTTGCCCGTCAGTATAAGGCAGTTATGGTCCCTCCAGAACTTGTCCTGGTTAAGCCTCTGCCACACAGCGTCCTTCTCTATGACCAGCACATAATCCGCTGTGCATTTCTCGAACTTTATCATCTCAGGCTCAACGTTGGATGGTATGGCCCATCCGGATGACCCCATCTTGGTGGCATCTATCTTGTCACCGGAATCGTTGACCACGAGCGGTCCGGCTATATAACCCTTCCTGTCAGCCTGCAGGTGCAGCCTCTCCCTAAGGGTGTCGAGCGCTGCCTCGAGATCCTCTATTATGGGGTCGGATTCGGACTGGTCCTCGACCGTGTTCTCGTTGGTGCCCGGTATGGTCCTCTTCAGGGCGTAATAAAGGTCCCTTATGGATGTGGTGACATTCTGGTCTATTATCTTCTTGCACTCCGATGCAACCATGAGCGTCTGCATGAACTTCCTGGTATGGGCTATGTTGAGATATGTCCTGTGCGAGACCTTGTCGCCGAGCCTCACCAGGCCAGACTTCTCGTCGAAATATGTGTTGGACAGCGTCCTTATGGGCAGCTTAACGTCAGGGTTCTTCTTTTTCTTTATCTGCTCAGCAACACCATCCGCGAGCTCCTTCAGCCTCTTGTTCGGGTTTTCAGTAACCGACATCATCAATCACCTTTTTCCTCCTCACTTTCGCCTTCCCCCTCTTCAGGTTCAGCGTTCTCTTCCTGCTTGCCGGAGACCTCGTCTATGCTGGTCTTGGTCCTCTTCTCTATCCTTTCCTTTGCCTGCTCGGAGAGCTCCATTATCTTTATATTCTTCTTCACCAGTTCGTTTATATCCGCTTCAATCTCGTCGGCATTGCGTCCCGTCAGCTCGGATATGGCGACCGCGGTCTCGTGCGCATACCTCTCGAATATGGACTTCCTCTCAGCCTGGTACTGGGCCTTCCTTATGCCCGAGAGGTATATGGAGAGCTTTCTCGCTGCCTCCTGCAGGGCGAGCTTTATCTCCTTTATTATTATGGAATATGAAGCTATCGCTTCCTTGGACTCCGAGGTGAACGGCACCCAAACCGAGGCCATGTGCACGAATATCGCCATCGGGTCGGTCGGCATCTTCTCTGATTGTATGCCGTACCTCTTCCAGTCCGTCTTGGATATTGACTTGGTTATCGCACAGCTGCCGGACTGGTAAAGAAGCGGCACCCTGTTGGCGAACCGCATGAATTTGGGTTCGTCTATAGACCCGGCATATGCTATGCCGACCTCTATCTGGAATGGCCATCCCCTGTATACGGCAGGTGGTCTCGTGACAGCTGTCACGAACTCCGGGTTAAGCTCCTTCTTCATGCCTTCTTCTATGAGCTCCATCCCCAGCGGGGAAAGGCAGTCCGTGGGCGGCCTCATGAGTTTGGTCTCTTTGACTGCCCTGACAAGGGAGACCACCTGGCTGTCTGTAAGCTTCCTCGGAGATATCATCATGAAGGGTTCGCCCTTGTCGTCGACTATCTCAGCCTTCTTCAGCAGCTCCTTGGCCACTGTCTTGCCTATCCTGCTGAACTCTGATGTAAGGAAGCCGCCGAGCGACCTTGCCTTGGTGTCCTTGAGCATCCTGTGGAGTATGCCCACCTCGACACCGTAAAGGTGGGGCTTTATCTCCTTCGGTTCCTTGGGGAGCTTGTCCACGCCCCGCTTGAACTCGAACCTGCCAGTCGGCGCATCGAATATTATGTTGGCGTAAGGGTTGGATATGGCCGTCTGCTTTATGTACTCCAGAACCGACTGCTTGTGCTCCCTGTACGTGCCCTCGCATATGAAGGTCATCTGCAGGCCATGCCAGTCCTTGCCCTCTATGACGTTGTCTTCGAGTATCATGGGCTGGTTCTTCTTGACGTCTATCTTGAGCTTGTACCTGTGCGTCTTCCCGTCGCCTGTAGAAGAGACCACCTCAGTAGGCTCGCCTGTGGTCAGCTGGGAGTACAGGACAGCGCATGATATGCCGAGGCCCTGTTGCCCCCTGCTCTGCCTGAGCCTGTGGAACTTGCTGCCGTAGAGCAGCGTGCCGAAAATCTTAGGTATCTGGTTCTTCTTTATGCCCGGACCATTGTCCTTGATTATTATCTTATACTTCTCCTTCTCAAGCTCCTCTACCTTGACATATACGTCAGGCAGTATCCTCGTCTCCTCTGTCGCGTCAAGGGCGTTGTCCACACCCTCCTTGACTATTATAAGAAGTGCCTTGATGCCGTTGTCGTAGCCCAGAAGGTGCCTGTTCTTCTCGAAGAACTCTGATATGGAGATTTCCCTGGCTCCAACGGGTGCGATTTCTGTCCCAATTTTACCGTTATTTTCCGGCATAATAAACCACTTCGCCAAAACGCGGAATTCGCTTGTGGACTTATTGTGCAATCCCACTTATAAACATTTCCGGCCTCAAAGCCTTTTCAGCGAACCTAAAACGGTATCAAGCTCAACCGAATCCAAATCCTTGAGCCGCCTGTCCAGTATATTATTGTTTATTTCCAGGCTTTTTATAGCTTTTTTCGCCTCGTTCTTGGTCATTTTTCGGGATATGAAGAGTGCCCTGGCTATGGCATTCTTCGCTTTCAGGCCGTCCCTCAACAGGACCTCCTTCTGCAGGCTGTCGCCCTTGCGGCGCATCCTTATGACAACCGAATCGGTGTCCGGTGGCGGCTCGAATGCCTCCCTAGGCACTTCGAATATGCTTTCGATATCGAAGAATGCGTGAGCGGCCGCGGTCAGCTTTGAGAAGCGGGCATCATCCCTGCGTGCGGTCAGGATATGCGCAAACCCTTTTGGAACAGTAAGGATAGCAAGGATGAAGCGTTTCCTGAATAGCTTCCTTACCAGCGGCTCGCATATGGCATAGGGTATGTTCGATACAACCCTTTCGAAATCCAGCCCTTCTATCTCATCAAGCGCGTTGCCCTCAACTACCTCGACGTTCCTTATCGCCTTGAGCATCGGGGTGAACCTCTTGTCAATCTCAACCGCTATGACCTTTCCCGCTCTTTTCGAGAGCGGTCGGGTGAGGTTGCCTGTACCGGGTCCTATCTCGAGGACAGTGTCCCCGGGATCTATGTCCGCTATCTCCACTATCTGCCTTATTATCCCCGGGTCCACTATCATGTGCTGGTCGAAATTCACTTCCATGCCATCACCAAGGTATTACCTCACAGATATTGAATCTCGTGTAATCATTTAAAAAGAGCCCAACAGAATAAAAAGAACAGGATATGATAGCATGGCAAAGGATAGCAAGTCTGAGAACATAAGCGACCCGACCGTTCATCTCAACAAGCAGATAAAGGAGATAGAGGACGAACTCGCCAAGACCAAGTACAACAAGGCCACGCAGGGCCATATAGGCAGGCTCAAGGCAAAGCTTGCCAGCCTGAAGAACACCAAGACCAGAGGTGGCGGCAAGAGGGGATGGGGCTATGGCCTCAGGAAGATGGGCGACGCCACGGTGATACTCGTAGGGTTCCCCTCGGTCGGGAAGTCCACCCTGCTCAATGC
>QMZP01000104.1 GCA_003663225.1 Candidatus Aenigmatarchaeota archaeon
CTATCATGTACATCCTGGCGTTCTTCACCCTGCGTATCCTCTTTGGCCCCCTCTCTATGTACTTCTCGACCGCCTCCTTGGAAGGCTTTATCTGCCCCATCTGCAGCAGGCGCTTTATGGGCAGGAAGACATCCTTGTCGTATACAGGTATGCCCTCCCTGATGAAGTTGAATATTATCGGATGGCCTATCCTTACCATGTTCCAGAACTCTGTCAGCAGGTAGGGCTGCTGGACAGAGAGGAGTTTGCTGCACTTCTTCGAGAAATAGTCCAGGTCATCCTCTATCTTCATCTTCATGTTGGGCGTTATCCTGTTCCTGGTATCATCCAGTATCACGAAGACGTCTATGTCACTCTCACCCTTGAACTCCTGCCTGGCCGTGGAGCCGAACAATACTATGCTCCTTATCATTGGTCCATACTTCTTCAGGACCATCTTGGTGAACTTCTTGAGGATCTCTATCCTCTTCTTCTTGTCAAGGCTCTCCCCCTCCTTAGGCTTCTTACCCTTGTCCGTCCCCTTTCCTATGTCGTTATCTTTCGGTATCTTGGTGTCAACGGTCTCGTCGTCGAGGGCGTCTTTGACCTCGTCCATTATGTCCTTCTCGGCCTCTTGCTTCCTGGCCATGCTATCAATAGTAATAATTGGTGCAATGGTTTAAAAGAATGGAGCGTATGCCATCAACATGTTGGCCAACGCGCTACCGGAACTCGCCCTTCTTCCAGGCGTCCGGCTTCTTGCCCTTCTTTATGGCTGATTGCGACAGGAATGTCCACTCCTCTTCCGGTATCTCCAGAAGGTCCTTCAGCGGTTCCCATGCGTGGTCCTGCATTATCGCCTTCTGCCGGTGGAAGTCTCCTGCTGTCGGGCCCTTCATGCCGAAGTACTCCTCCGGCAGCTCGTCCGGGTGTATATCCTGCTCCAGGAACCTGGTCGCGAGCCTGAGAACGGCGACGGACTTCTGGTAAGGGTCCTTCTCCCCGCCGCGCTCGAATATGACATATGCTTTCCTGTCCTTCCCGAACCCGGTCTTGCGCATGTAATAGAGCAGCTTGTATATCCTTATATCGCCTAGCTCCAGCGGTATGTGAGAATGCATGGGATTGGGCGCGTTCGCATGTACAGCCAGCGTTATCTCTCCCATGTCAGGTGCAATGCCCACGAGCTTCTCGAACTCATCTATGGGGTCAAGTCCCTGGGTCGCCAGATGCTCCCAGTCCTCTAGCATCCATACCCTGTTATCTACCTCCTCCCTTATCACCTTTATGGCAGCATACAGCTGCTTGGGGTGCCATAGAAGGAACAGCCCGGCATGCTGCGGGTCCCTAGCGTCCGGTATCTCTATCGCTATCTTTATGTTCTTGGCTATCTTAGTGAGATATTCCCTCTCTTTTTGGTTCTTTATCTTGGCGAGGTCCTTCTTTGTGAACTCTTCTTTTATCCACTTGTCCAGGGCAACAACATGGCCCTGGAGGAACTTGCCTGCCACAACAGCATAGAAGAACTCCTTGAACTCCCTGTCGTTGTGCATCTCTGCCTCGTGCCATGCTTCATCCACCCAGTTGTCGTTGCTGTAATCCAGATTGTACCTTTCCAGCACGTCCTTGTACATCTTTGCCATCTCCACGAACATCTTGTCCTTCTTGAAGAACAGGTAATGTGCCATTATGTGATAGCCATCTATTACACCCACTACACCGCGCAGCTCCTCGCTGTGCCACCTCTTCCCGTTTTTCAGCTTGTCCTTCATCATCCCCTTGATGTATTTCCTGTCCTTCTCCGAGCTTATTATCGAGAACTCCTCTGTCATGCTCTCTATTATATCCCTTGCCTTCTTGTACAGGGCCTCCGGCATGTTAGGCCCGGGCGGGGGGAGGGTGTTCCTTGTCTCGAAATAGTCTATGACAGGTTCGGGTATCTTTGCCGCCCTCAGCTGCTTGGCGGTCTCCTCCCTTCTCGTCGTGTCAGCTTCAGCGTGCCCCTTTGCAGTTGCTTTTGTTATCTCTTCCCTGGACAGGACATCATGCAGGTATTCCTCCCACCTGTTCTCAACAAACCAGTCCCTGAGCTTCTTGTTCTCCTTCAGTATCTTGCCTATGAAGTTCCCCTCGTGGTCGCAGAATATCATAGTCAGCTTTCGCCCGGCGTATGTCATCAGCTCTAGCCATATGTTAAGGCATGAGTGGAAGTTCACATATTTGGCCCCAGCATATACTGCTGACCTCAAAGATTTCATCATATGGTCCTGCGCATCCCTCCACTCAGCCCTCTCGGGCATGCACATGGGTATTGTGAGCGAGCCGTGCCAAAGTATCTCAAGCCCCTGCTTGTTTGCTATATATCTTAGCTCCCTGCCTTCTGTCTGGGTCACCTCGTGCGGCACGTCGCCCGCTATCTCTACCACGGACGTGCCCCTTGTGAGGGCATACCCAAGCTTGCGCACGGTTGTCGCCAGCTCTTCTGACCTCGCTATTGTGTAAAGCCCTGTCGTAACCCCTACTTTGTAAGGCATATCCCCCTCACTTGCCTATCTGCATCTTTTCCTTGAAGAAGTTGATTATGGTCTTGTAATCCTTGCCGCTCTCCCTGAAGTACATCTTGCTGACCCTCTCATAGAACACCGCTTCGTAGGGTCCCGGTCTGACGAAGAGCCTTATTAACCCGTATGTGAATACCTTCAGCTTCCTCCCAACACCCGATAAACGGCCTTTTCTGCTTGATTTTGTCTCCTCTTCCCCCTTGAACCGCTTCTCAACCTCTTCAAGGACCTCCTGCTCTATGCTCTTTGCCCCTATTATCTCGTTGACGTAATGCTCCATTGCCTTCTCCTTCGCCTTCAGCTCGAGGATATACAGCAGCAGTGCATTCTGGGACATTATGTACGTTGTTATGGGCATCACCATGAAGTTGTCACTCTCTATCCCCTCCGGCGGCGGAGTCCTTAGCAGGTTCAATATGAAGTGTATATCGAAGAGTATGTAGTACAGGTCCTCGGGGTACATCTGCTGGACCTCGAATTGGGTGCCTTCCTTGCTGAGGGCCGCGCTGAGCACGCCTTCCACGTCCTCGTCCTCTATCCTCAGCTCGTACTTGTATTCAATGAGCTTCTTCCATGCCTTCACCCAGTCGTCATACGGGTGTATCTCCCATTTGGCCTTCCCATACTCGAGCCGTGCGGGGGGCTTGCCCTTCTCAACTATGCTTATGGACTTCCATATCCATAGCCTCGTGCCAACCATCGCCTCGGACTGTCCGAAGCCCGGCGTGACATACGCGTCTGTCACCCATGCCGACGGGTTCTCGTCAAGCTCCCGCATGGCCTTGAACTTGGCTATGTACGGCTTTAGCCATTCCTTGTACTCGTCAACCGACTTCTTCCTGGCGTTGGCAAGGTTCTCTATCCTCGCGAACCTCTCCTTCACGACAGGAAGGAACAGCTTCTTCCACTCCTGGTATAGCATGTTCTTGGTCTTTAGCACGGTCGCCTCGGCGGCGGCCACGTCGAGCTCCTTCCTTATGGTGTTCACGTCCGTCCATCCGTCCTTCATCCTTATGAAGTCCGTTATTATGGTGGGCCATCTCCTGGCCATGGTGACCATGGAATACCCCTCTCCTGTATAAGCGTCTACCCTGTCGACGAAGAGGGAACGCAGAACGTGCTCATCACCCGTCTTCTCCGCCTCGACGAAGTAGTCTATTATCTCCTTGTACCTTCTGGCATCGTGCGAGAGCAGCTCGAAGTCCGCGACAGCCTGCGCGGCCGACGTCAGGCCGGTCTTTATCGTCTGCTCAAGCTTCTGCTTCTGGGCCAGCGTTATGTTGTAGAATTCCGCCCATACAGGCGACACGTAAAGGAAGTCGTCCACCTTCTTGACGCTGTACCTCCATTTAGGAGCCCTGTATATGAATGAATGGTATATGTTCGAGCCGCTGCCGCGGAGGCCCGTGAAGTCCAGTATCATCTGCATCTCCTTCGGCGAGCCGTGCAGCACCTCTCCTATGAACCTCGTTTCCCCGGATTTTTTGTGCAGCAGGTCCACTACCAGCTTCTCCTTAAGGAACCC
>QMZP01000105.1 GCA_003663225.1 Candidatus Aenigmatarchaeota archaeon
GTCCCTCATGATCTTACTGTAACGATTTCTGATGCCCAGGAAGTCGAACATGTCTTCTGTACCGAAACACATGCTAGGGAACTCATAAACGTACTTATCGCTACATACCCCGTTTCTCATCCACCTGCCGCCCTCTTCCGGGTAATTGCCATGCGCCAGCCTTAGCACGTCTATGGCCGCGTATATCGGCTGCCTCATGAGCTTTTCCAAGTAGTCGCAGTGCTCGGCATCATACGCTGATGGCAGGGTTGCCCTCTGCTTGGACATCTTCATGAGCTGCGCTTCCAGCCTCTGCATGACGTCCTCCCTTGGATGCCCCCAGCTCTTGTTCGGCATTATCAGCGAGAAGGGGTCCTTGCCTATAATGCCGTCAGCGCAGAACGCCTTCAGGTATGCTGCATAGAAGTGGTCAACGGTGTGGCTGCCGCTCTGGGCAAGATGCCTGCGGACGGGCACGAAATCCACATGTACGTTGGTACCTGCCTTTATGGAATGGTGCAGCTCCCTTAGCCCCTCTTCTGACTCATCTGATTCCGTGACCACGAGCGTGTCTATGTCGCTGCCTGCCCCACCCCCACCATTCAGGTTGGAGCCGTGTATAACCGCGGCATGTATCATTACGCTGTTGTACAGGTCGGCCAGGCCTTCCCTCAGCTGCCTCATGGCTGAATGGTACTTCTCTGCGTCCGGGATGCCTGCCTCGAACTCCTCAGGGGTGTATACATAGCCCATGAGTAAGGGTTGGCGGTTAATTTTAAATTCATATACAAAGCCGCACAATATTAACATATGAGGGGATTCTGGCTTACCATGGAGAGCGTGATAGCCTGCATAATCATAGCTTCGTTCCTGATATTCCTGGCAAGGTACAGCGCGATGGGCACTCATGAGTATGACGCATCCTCGGTGGCATACGACGTGCTGAAGTCCCTTGATGACAGGGGCGTGCTGAGGGAGTACGCGCTGAAAGGCGACTATTCCGGCCTGAACAGCCAGATAGACATATCAGGATACAGCCACGTGGTCAACATATGCGGGACGGGCGGTGACTGTGACGGCCCTTCCCCGGACTCCACCAACATATGGGCCGGCAGCTACTTCATATCAGGCAGGGGCATATACAACCCCATGGAAGTCAGGCTATACCTATGGAAGAGATGACATGGACATGAAAAAAGGCATGAAAGGGCAGTTCTTCATAGTCGGTGCCATATTGGTATGCTCCATGCTTTTTGTGGCATATCCCAGGTTTGCTCCCCTGATAAGGGAGCCTGGTGGTGACATACCCTACATATCAGCCAACATACAGAGGGAGCTGCCTCGCGTTATGAACCTGGGCGTTAACGAGAGCGCCATGATAGCAAGCATGTCCAATTTCACTGCCTTCCTGGAGAGGTCCCTTTCAGAGAAGAGGATAAACTACACTTCCCTGGTCGTGATGTTCAGGAACGTTACCACGGGAAGCGACGGCCTGAACATAACCGTCATTAATGAGCTGGGGTCGAATGTGACACTTACGATAACGATATCCGGCGAAGATTACGGCACCATTGTGGCATCCTATCCGGACCTTGAGGATGGCAGCGTGAACACATCCTCGTACATCCCTGTCAGCAACATCAACAATGTGACAGTGGCTTTCGGCAGCCAGGAGAGGACGATGGAATGGCCCAGGGACAAAGCCAGCATATATGCGTTCTTCCGCCTGACGCGCGATGAAGACATAATAAAGAATGACGTGGCAGGCTAGTCCTTGTTCTTTTCCTTCTCCATCTGCCTGCGTATCTCCTTCCTTGCTTCCCTTCTTATCCTTCCCTTGTCGCCGCCAGACACTATTGAGCTGCCGGCGCTCAGGAAGCCGTGCACTATCTTGTACACTATGAAGAACAGCACCCCGAAAGTGCCGAACCACATCATGGTGTTTATGTCAGTTGGCATGGCAACTCCGATGTAGTTCGCGAAGAACGGGAACAAAGCAGCCACTATGCCTATGACTACCGCCTTTATCAGCGCCTTGAAGACCTTGTAGGCTATGCCTATGAAGGCTATGAATATTATGAAGAGGAGTATGGGATGCATCTGGGCTATCTGGCCCAATATCGCAGTTACCGCCTCTATTATACCCATACTTTAATATTGTTGGCAGAATATAATAAAGAAATTCTTGGTGTTGCCATGGAAAGGACCATCATAGTTGTCGTTGGGCTGATAGGGGCCGGCAAGTCAGAAACGTCGGGCTACATAGAGTCCCTCGGGATACCCATGTTCAGGACTGGTGACGTGATACGGAAGGCAGTCCTGGACAGAGGCATGGAGCTCACGCCTAAGAACTCGGAGATGATGGCAAGGAAGCTCAGGGAGGAGCATGGTATGGACTATCCTGCCAGGAAGACCGGTGAGCGCATAGAGAAAAGCAAAGCAGGGCTCATATGCGTGGAAGGCCCGAGGGATATGGCAGAAATATCATACCTCTCAACACTGGGTGAAGTCAGGCTTCTGGTAGTCACAGCTCCCATAGATGTCAGGTATGAAAGGTCCAGGTCAAGGAAGGCGGCCAATGAGCTGGAGCCGAAGAGCCGCGACCCGAAGGACTTCGAAGAGTTCAAATGGCGGGACGAGAAGGAGAGGGAAAGGGGCCAGGACGATGTGATAAGCACGGACAAGTACACCAAGTACGTCATAGAGAACACAGGCACGAAGGAAGAGCTGTATGAGAAGATACGGGGCATAATAGCAGAGATTAAGGGCGGTTGACATGATGATTGATTTCATCCTGCCGCTTGCCATAGTCGCGCTCGCTGAGCTCGGGGACAAATCGCAGCTTTGCATATTCATCATGTCATCCATGACCAGGTGCCATCTCCATGTCTTTGCCGGCGTGATGCTGGCGTTCGCGCTCGCTGACGGCATCGCAGTCTTTCTTGGCTCATGGGTCTCTGGGCTGCTTCCGATGGGCATCCTCAGGATGGCTTCCGGACTCGTGTTCATAGCGTTCGGGCTGGTGTCTTTGTATGGCGATGGCGTGTCAGGTAAGTGCGATTCGCGCATAAGGAGCCCGTTCATCGGGGCATTTACCATGATATTCCTTACAGAATGGGGCGACAAGACGCAGATAATGTCAGGCATCATGTCTACGCTATACAATCCAGTGCTGGTGTTCTCAGGCGTTATCACAGCCCTTGCAGGGCTGTCACTCCTGGCAATGGCTACGGGCAGCGTGGCCTCCAAGAAAGTAGGGGAAGCCAAGCTTAATAATATCACAGCCGTGGCTTTCATTGTTATGGGAGCGGCATTCTTACTTCTGCCTGGTTGAACAAATAAAGAAAAAATCAGAAGCGCTTTGTGCAAACAAAAACCGCTTAGTAACGCTTCTTCTTTGCGTAGCAGTCCCTGCAATAAACAGGCCTGCCTTCGGCCGGCTTGAATGGAACTTCGCATTCCTTTCCGCACTCAGAGCAAGTGGCCTTGTGCATCTCTCGCGGTCCCCTGTCGAACCTGTCCTTTCGGAAACCGCTATTTTCATCTCTCACGTCTATCCTTCCTGGTATATAATGGCTTTCATGCTTAACATCGCCCAGCCATGCTTGTTATAACATGGGTTGCCTTATAAAGGTTATTTTCGCCAAAATCAAGCCATGGGAAGGATTTATTCCATACAGGAGCATGATGCCACCAGGAAGCACTGGGACCTGAGGCTGGAGATGGGCGGCGTCCTCAAGTCCTGGGCCATACCCAAGGAGCCTTCCAAGGACCCGATGGTCAAGAGGCTGGCCATACAGGTGGATAACCATGACAAGGATTATGCATTCTTCGAAGGGGAGATACCTGGGGGCCGGTACGGTGCTGGCACGGTCAAGCTCTATGACAGGGGGACGTACGAGATGGTTGACGAGAAACCCGGCAGGAAATACGTCATAGACATAAAAGGCAGCAAGCTGAAAGGCAAGTTCGTGCTCCTCAGGTTCCCCAAAGGCGGGGGGAAGGAATGGCTGTTCTTCAAGAAGAAGGAATGACTACCTGCAC
>QMZP01000106.1 GCA_003663225.1 Candidatus Aenigmatarchaeota archaeon
ACTATGTGCCGCTGATACCGTGGGCCAGCGTGGTGCTTTTCGGCATGCTCTTCGGCAGCGTGGCATACCCCGGCGGCAGGTGCAGGATACACGTACAGATGCCCAGGCTCCTGTCACCCATATGCTTCGCCGGGAGGAACTCCCTGCTGATATACATGCTCCACCAGCCGGTGATAGCGGGGCTGCTGTATCTGGCAATCTAGAATATGCTTCCCTTGCGCTTCCTTCTGAGGTCCAGGACCTCCACGGCAAGCAATGCCACGATGACGTTCAGGATTGGTGTGGCGGGGTCCCTGCCAAGGAAGGCCAGCGCCATCTCAGAACCCATTATGGCAAGCCATATGACTACGAACCATATGACCTTCTTGTGCAGCTTCATGGCCTTCATAGTTATTTATTGGTCGTCCTTTCTAATTAATTACTATGCTTGAAATAGTATTCCTGGGCACAGGCTCGGGCATACCCACCAGGAGGAGGAACCATTCATCCATATGGCTCCGCTACGGGGGAGAGAACATGCTCTGGGACTGCGGTGAAGGGACACAGAGGCAGATACTGAAGGCAGGGCTCAACTTCATGAAGATAGACCGCATATTCATCACGCACTGGCACGCCGACCACTGGGCAGGGATAATAGGCCTGATACAGACCATGAACCTCGAGAAGAGGAAGAGGACGCTGTACATCTATGGCCCGGATGCCGAGCGCTTCGTGGGAGATATACTGGACCTTGACTACTGGGGCCCGAGGTTCAAGATAGTGCCAAGGACAGTACCTGCGGAGGGCGATGAGATAACCGTGCTGTTCAAGACAAAGGAATTCGAGGTAAGCTCCACGCCCGTCAACCACACCGTGCCTTCCGTGGCTTACTGCTTCAAGGAGAGGGACAGGATAAACGTGGACCTGAAAAGCGCGGGCAAGTACGGTCTGAGGCAGGGCCCGCTCATAGGCAAGCTGAAGAAGCTGGGTGAGATGGAATACAACGGCAAGAAAATAAGCATAGGCGACATAAGCAACATAAAACGCGGCGTGAAGCTTGTATACTCTGGGGATACCCGCCCCTGCAAGGCTCTGGAGAAGCTGGCGCAGGATGCCGACGTGCTAATACATGACACCACGTTCGTGGAGGAGCAGAAGAACAGGATGCACAGCGGCGCCAAGGAAGCGGCGACCATAGCGAAGAAGGCCAAGGTCAGGAGGCTCATCATGACGCACTTCTCCAGAAGGTACCAGAATACCAGGGACCTCGAGGACGAAGCTAAGAAGGTGTTCAAGGACACAGTTGCCGCAGAGGACTTCATGAGGTTCAGCATCAAGGCAGACGGCATAACGAAGACGGCCCCGAAGAGGGGATGAGCACTGGGGATATGCTTATATATCAACTAAACCACTCTAAAATGATCGCACAATCGGTGAGACCATGGGAGCATTCAGGTACGTTACGAACAGGACGTTGGCAGACAAGGAAGGCAACGCGGATGCGGGCAGGATAAAGGCTTTCGTGAAGAACGGCTCTGACATGCTTGAGGGTGAATACAAATGCCCCGGATGCGGGAACGAGGGCATGATAAACCAGTTCTTCAAGCGGCCCATAAGCGTGAAGTGTGAGAATTGCGGCTTTCTCATGAAGCTCCCCAAGCTTAAAGGGAAGAAGTGACAACCTATTTTTATCCTGAGAAACGAATTATAAGATATGGTGCTCAAAGTAATCAGCCTGCGGTACTTGTACGAGATTATATCCGTCATAGTGGGTATAAGCATACTGCTTCTCAACTTCCTGTTCATCGCGGAGGCCATACCGTTCCTGGCGCCGCTGATAAACGTCCTCGGCGGGCTGATAGCGGTAGTCCCGCCTTCATGGGTCTTCTACTCCAGGTACAAGAGGAACAAGCAAATAGAGCAGCAGTTCGTGGTATTCATAAGGGACCTGACTGATTCCATAAACTCCGGCATGACGCTTCCCACAGCCCTGGAGCATTGCTCCAACAAGGATTATCTCGCACTCTCGCCTTTCATAGACGACATGGTGGCGCAGGTGCAGTGGGGCGTGCCTTTCAAGAAGGCGCTGAGGTCCTTTGCCAGGAAGACCAAGTCGGTCCCCATCAAGAGGGCGGTGACCACGATAATAGAGACATACAAGGTTGGTGGCAAGATATCGGATACACTCAATGCTGTAGGAGAGTCCCTTCTCGAGATAGGGAAGATAAAGGAAGAGAGGACGGCTTCGGTGCATTCCCAGATAATAACGTCCTACCTCATATACTTCGTATTCATATTCATACTGGTCATACTCCAGACCTTCCTCATACCCGCCCTCTCTGAGGTGCCGGGCAGCGAGGCCACGGCAACCACATCCTCCAGCGTCATATCGACCAGCGCGTTCATAAACTTCATAATAGTTCAGGGGTTCTTCGCGGGCCTGGTGACGGGAAAGATGGCAGAAGGCTCGGTGGTTGCGGGATTCAAGCACAGCATACTGCTGATAACCACGGGATACACGCTGTTCTCCTTCGCATCCCAGTTCCAGTTGCAGCTCTTCTAGCCCGGCGCACCGATTTCAAGATTTATAAGCAATACCAATCAAATATAGTTTGTGGGGTACTGTATGCGTAAATTTAGGGGCGTTTCGCCTGTAGTTTCTGTAGTTCTCATGATAGCTGTTGCGATTTCGATTGGCGTACTTGTTACCACGTGGGTAACCAACTGGACCCAGCGCCAGACGAGTTCTGACACGGCGTGCGCTATAAACACCAACTATGTGATAAACAGCGTGGAGTGGAACAAGACCGGGTACAATTCCACGCTGCTGGTAAAGATAACCAATAAAGGAAGCCAGAAGCTGTACGGCTTCGGTGCGGTCATAGACAACGGGACCAAGATAAACGAGTTCGACTACACCGTGATAGACCAGGGTGGTGTCAGCTCCTTGAACAAGCTGGACAGGGAGCGCTCTGTCTACCTGCTGATAAACCTCACAAATTCCACGCTCAGGTATCCTGCCTTTGGGAGGAGCCTTACAAAGTCAGATGATATAGAGATACGGATCACCAACAAGGCATGCGACGCCGTGTCTGCCACCATCGACTCGGTTAGTTAATATTTAAGAGAAATGATACAAAATATAAAGTGATATGATGAAAGCAAACCGGCGCATGAAAGGCATTTCACCCCTTGTTGCTGTGATAATGCTCATAGCCTTCACGCTAATAGTCGCCGGTATACTGGCGGGCTTCGTGACCCAGCTGACGGAAACGCAGCGGGCATCGGCCGAGCACTGCGTGGATGCCAGGGTGTTACTGAAGAAGGGCACCTACACAGCGGCGGACGACAGCCTGAAGCTCACAATATACAATTATGGCAAGGTACCTCTTAGGTTGCAGGCTCTTCTCACATATTCTAACGAAACGCTCCACCCGCAGGGCACCTACATACACAACGAGACGTTCGACGTCAGCAACGGCAAGATAGAGCTGTTCACCATAAACGGGGTGAAAGACGACCTCATAGAGGTGACGGTCAAGTCCGTCAAGTGCGACCCACCATGCTATGAGTGCCCGGCCGCGCAGGACTTCCTGAAGTACACTGACATAAAGGGTATAGGGTACTGAGCTTCTTTTACCGGACGTGAGCAGGATATGGAATACAAGCAGGTTATCGTTGTAAGGAAGGACCTGAAGCTTAGCAGGGGCAAGCTCTGCACCCAGGTGGCCCATGCCTCCCTTGGCTCGTACAAGAAGGCGGATGGGAGGGCGAGGTCTGCCTGGGAGTCGGGTGGGAGCAAGAAAGTGGTGGTCAAGGCAGAAGATTTAAAAAGTCTGATGGAAATATATGAAGACGCCCGGCACATGGGGCTTCCGTGCAGCCTGATAAAGGATGCCGGAAGGACAGAGGTCGAGCCAGGCACTGTGACCGCTTTGGGTATAGGCCCGTGCAAGGAAGCAGACATGGACAAGATCACGGGCGGATTGAAGATGCTTTGACGTGTTATGATGAAAAAGGACATAAAGGTAAAGGGGCAGGA
>QMZP01000107.1 GCA_003663225.1 Candidatus Aenigmatarchaeota archaeon
GCCCCTGTACCCGGTGGAGATGCCCAGAAGCGGCAAGCATCATGTGGTATTCGTCGTGCCCAACCAGGTGACCACCGTGACCACGGTGCCAGGCTTCGATGACCGGGTCATCGTCCGCAGGCATCTCGTAGAGTGTGTAAAGGGCGTGGTGAGCGTGGCCATAGCCGAGGACATCAAGGACATCAGCCAAATGCTCAATGATGGAGACCTGAATGCCTATGTCAAGGCAGCCATGGCAGCCATCGAGAAGATGAGATGCGGCGAATGTGTCACCGGCAGGGGGTGTGCGCACTACTACACCCCGCACCCGCCTGCCCATGCACAGGGCGGCAAGCCGAAGAAGAAGGCCAGACCCACATCATGCAATAGGAAACAACCTGAACCGGTTCTGGTGTGAGAGGTGGTGCGGGCCAATGCCCAATCCCATCTTCCATATAGGAGGCTTGTCATGGAGAACAATGAAGAGGTCAAACGGCTGTTCAAGCTGACAGTCCTGGCATTCATCTTCTTGCTGTGTTGAAATGTGCCAGGCGAACAGGATTGGGGTCTGGAGGGACCCCCTGGCCGGTGAGCCCGCCGAGACACGGACGTCCGACGGACTCTGTTGAGGTGAGAGGCTCCCGGCCTTGAATACAACCCGCGCGAGCGGAGATTCATATACATCCGAAAACACCGTCGGGCGCTTTGTGCGCATGAACGCGAACAACAACAGGGTTCTCGGCGAAGGGACCCTACGGAGAGCCTAAAAACTGGGAAATGCTCTGTGTGTACCAGTATTCGCCATTGAAAGGAAACGCAATGAAGCTCAACAGACTCAGCTCAGTTGTGTTGCTCGCGCTGCTTGCCTTTATCGTGGTGGGCAGCGCCGGGTGCGCTTCGGACTGGAGGAAGGGGGACGGCCCTCTCCTGACATACGAGTCCAAGCTCACCGTGGGTGATTCACCCATGTCCAATCAGGTCACCGTTGGTAAGGAGCCGGCCAATAAGCTGGCCGAGCACGACCCCGGGACCCCCTTCCGGGGAGACTCCAAGGAAGACGATGACCGCAGAGGCGCCGCTGTTGCAGCTAACGGTGGCGGGAACTCACGCAGGGTCAGGGACTAAGGAGGAAAGCCATGAGTGATACCGGAAAGAAGAACAACTTCCCTCTGGCAGTGTTCATGGTCCTGCTGATGCTCTCCCTTCACCCCTCAAACTATGGGAGGGTGTCATCCGCTGTCCTCGGCCTGCTTGTTGCTGTATGGTGGGTCAGGAAGTCCAGGGGTGCCCTTAAGAAGGCGGCGATTTGCATCACCATCCCGGTCATATCGTTCCTCTCCTTCAGCCACTTGTCCATAGTGGTCAACGACTTCATGGAGAGCAACAGCATCAATGACCTGCTCGGCGATACCAAGTACTACTTCGTCGAGGTCGCCTCCCAGACATGGGACTTCCTGGACAGGCTGCTGAACTCCGGCACAAGTGCCAACGCCTTCACGGGGCTCAAGATGCAGTACGTGATCCCCGGGATAGGCATGATACTCCTGCTTGGTCTGGTGTTCTTGTGGGCACTAACCAAGCTTGGTAGCAGCCAGCCGGATAGCGCATAGGGAAACCGGAGGACGCAGGGCATTGCCTTGCGGGAGGGGTACCTCCAGCACAGGGCTACAATAGAGCAGGTGCACGCCCGGGCACCTGTATTCATGGTATTCCGGGCGAGAAAGGAAAGCCCTATGAAAAGGCTTATGCTGATGGCGGTGTTCATCGGGCTGTCCGCACTTGCTGGTTGTTGCGGCAGCCGCAGGATGGCGCCGTCCCCGCTGGGCAAGTTCAGCGTCTGCGTCCTCCAGCCACAGGCTGGCGTTTCAGTGGATGCTGGCTCTGCCCTGACAGTGGTGACCGAGATATACAACAACGGATACCACTGCGACTATGATGTAGTGGCCAAGGCAGAGCTCATAAACCCTGTGAACGGCGGCGTCCTTTCGAGGGCATCGTGCGGGCCCATGGAGATTGATGACGAAGACCATGGGACCTTCTCCATGGAGCTCAGAATCCCGGACGGCTGCCCATCAGGTGATTACAGGCTCGAGGTCACGACGCATGTGCGCCACAGCTTCAGAAAGTGGGGCAACACATGCGAGCAGTTCCCTGCTGGCAGGTCAGTCATGCCGCTCAAAGTGATAGGCAAGCCCCTGCCAGAACCACCCCGGGTATCGTGCGAGCCCCGTGCATACTACCCGAGGCGATTCGTGTGTCCGAAAGGCCCGTATCACAGGCATGATACATGCCCATGCTGCGGACGCAGGACCAACGTGACCGTGAACATCACGGTGCCCGGGGATAGCGAGCCTAACATAGAGGTCAGGCAGCCCAGGAAAAGTCTGCCTTACCCCATCGAGAGATGGCCAGGTCCTCTTCCCCGGGAGCGTGAAAAGCACAAACCCAATTGACCGGGTAGAAGGGTGGTAACATGAAGTGCATATCATCGGTCCCCCTTCTTCTGTTCTGTCTCACCATCACAGGCTGCGGGGCATCCATGCAGGAGGGCATAGGCATCTATTCCCACCGCCCGGATCCCCGCAGCCCGTTTGTCACCACCGCGGGCGGCAGGATACCCGTCGATGTCGTGGTGTTCAATCATGACCCAAGGCATGACTACTATGTCGATGTCCTTGCCAGCCTGCAGGATACCAGTGGCAGGGTCATGAACGAGCACCGTTCGGGTGTCAAGGAGGTCGAGCACCGGCTCCATAGAAGAAAGGAGTGCCGCAGACAACGCTCGATGTTCTGGTGGGGGGCATACATGGAAGGCGGTGAGAAGCATCAGCGCTTCAGGTTCAGCCTTCGGGTGCCACCCAACTGCAGGAGCGGCAGCTACCTGCTGTTCCTGACTGCACGCGACATCCGGTGGGACAGGATAGTGTCTCGCAGTGTGGTCCCTGTCCACATCTCTGCCGGCAGTTGACGGCAGGAAAGGAGCAAGGTCATGACACGCAGAGATATCCTTACCAGGAGCATGAGGCCAGATTATGACAGCAGCGTATACGACCTGGAGAGATCCACCGTGGAATGCAGCCATTGTGGAGGCTCCGGCGAGTGCGACTGCGCTGCATGCGCAGGCTACTGGGCTCAGTTCAATGTCGGTAGCGCCCGGGACGATTTCGACACCTGGCGCATCCAAGAGGGCACATGCCGCATCTGTTGTGGCATGGGCAGAACCAACAGGGACGGCACGCCTCTCATAGACGAGCCGTCCTTTGGCTGACGAAACCTTTGTTTAAGGAGCATGATATGGGAAAGCAACCCATCAACATGACAGAAGAGCAGATGTACGCGCGCATCCTGGAAGAGCTCCAGAATGCCAAGGATGCGGGCAGGCTCGATCCGGACATCCGGGTTGAGAAGGTGGCAAGGGCCAAGGCCCAGATACTCGCGGGAACTTACGAGACTCCCGAGAGAATCGATGCCGCTGTGGAAGGAATCATGGAGGAGCTCGGGCTCTAGCTCCTCCTTAACCTCAACAACTGGGACATCATTGTTCCGATGGACATACATCCAGGTAACGTTAACCAAAAGCAAGACAAGGAGATGCTTGATGTGACAAACACAACAGAGAATAATGGTGAAGTACAGCATAGCCTGGCAGATATTATCGCCAAGGCTAAGCTAGTGTTGGAGGAACCCGACCCTGAAATCATCCAGATTGCAAGGGAGAGTACCCCCACCGCAACTTACAAGAGAGTGCTGCGAGTCATACCTGATTTGGACACAGCAAAAGCTGCCAGGTGGCTCGCAGTGTTGAGACGTAATCATGGTGACAAGGTGTTCGAGGAAACGGTTTCCTCGTTCTCCAAATGGTCACAGCAGCCTTGCAAAGCTCACGCCCTTTGAGGCACGAGCGAAGAAAGGAAAGAACAATGGCAGAACCAAATGAAAACCAGAGCAGGACTGGGCAGCAGGAACCCTCTGCGCCCACCAATAATAC
>QMZP01000108.1 GCA_003663225.1 Candidatus Aenigmatarchaeota archaeon
CAAACGAGGACAGCGGATACCAGTTCAGCGTCAGGGCAAATGCCACTGTTGTAGTGAACACAACAGATGACATCTATGGCTATGGGGAGCTGGTAAACCTCAGTACGGGGGTCCTCAACAACACAGGCTCTGTGAACATATCCGGATACCTGCGCATGGAGGTGCTGAGGAACAGCACACTCGAGGTTCTGGCCGTGCAGGTTGATGATGCAGCCAGCGGAACAAAAAGAGAGGTAAATGCGTCAGGGGAGCTGATGTTTGCTGACATCTGGAATGCAAACCCATGGAACACCACTGACAACGGCACAGGCTGGTACAGGGTGAGGGTGAGCCTGACAGACCCATATGGAAGGGTTCTTGTCAACGATTCCGGCGACAACATATCCGGTTATTATGTATTCTACATAGACAGGAGCGAGCCGCTGTGGAGCAGCGTTGGCTCGAACGAGAGCAGCCCCGACCCGCTGGATTACGTGGAGTTCTATGCGAACTGGTCTGACGCATCGCTGGATACGTGGGAGTTTGAATGGAACGTGTCAGGGGGGTTTGCTGTGAACGGTTCGGGAAGCTTTGGGTCTGGCACGTGGAGCAATGTCACCAGGCAGATTCCAGGCGAGAGCGAGCTCAAGACAATCGGCTACAGGTTCAGGGCAACGGATTCGGAGGGGAACGAGAACGTGACTGATGTGTTCGCTGTGGATGTTGGTGATGTCACCCCGCCTGTTATAGGGCAGGAGAAGGCGGAGCCTGAACTGGTGAACAGGCATGACTGGGCTAACATAACAGCGGTTGTGAGCGACAACTCTGGAGGGGCTGCCCACGTGTGGGCTGTAATAGGCATTCCGGGAGGCGGTTATATCAATGAGAGCATGGGGCTGCTTGGAGGGAACATGTGGAACCTTAGCTATCAGGTATCGGAGAGGGGGGAATACAACTTCACTGTGTGGGCGAATGACTCCTCCGGCAATACGGATAACGGCTCTGTTCATGCGTGGCTGTCATATGGGTGGGCGAATGTGAGCTGGACAGGGCCTTCTGCAGGGAGCTATCCAAAGGGGAGCATGGAGCTTGTGTGCAGGGTTGTTGATGCGAACCTGTCCTCTGGGATTGGCGGGTATCCTGTTGAGTTCTGGGACAACGGCATGAGCCTTGGGAGCAACGTGACAAATTCAAGCGGCTATGCTGTGTTTATGTGGGACACGTCAGGGGAGGATGATGGCGGGCATGTGCTGAACTGCACTATTGCGGATAACGAGAGTCTGTTCTACAATGACAGCGTTGGCGTGGATTCTGTTGATGTTACCCTGCTGGCCCCGCAGGTGGATGTTGTCCTGCTGGAGCATGAGAACCTGTATGAGCATGGAGTGAATGAATACGAGTCAGGAGACGAGATTGGATGGGTGAATGTAACTGTTAACAACACAGGGGGTTCGGTGGCAGGGAGCGTGAATGTTACGCTGAACGTGGTTGATGGGAGCGGTTCGGTTGTTTCGTGGTTCAGTGAGGTAAGCAGGGACTGCGGGACGCTTCAGGTTGGTGAGTTGTGCGAGGCCGGGTTTGGTGCGCAGGGCATAGCGGGCACTGTTTCAGGCGGGAGGTATTACTGGAATGTTACGGTGAACTGGTCGGGCGGTGGAAGCCCGCCCGAGGTGAACAGCTCGGAGTGGTTCACTGTGCACAGGGTATCGGACAACGTGAGCTCGAGCCTTGAGCCTGTTAAGGTCCTGCAGAATGGCTCTGTTGTATACAATGTCACTGTGGGGAACCCGTGGTCAGCGAACCTGACAGGGGTGAACGTCACGGTGAACTGCCCGGAGAACATGACATGCCTTTGTTTGCTGTCCGGGCAGGAGAGCAATGAGTGGTGCAGGCTGGGGAACATAACATCTGGGGAGAACGCCACTGCTTCGTTTAACATAACCACGAAGTCGTCCACTGTTCCCGGGGATTATGACCTCAATGCAACGGTCAATTACACGAACCCCGGAATGGAGGAGAGGAGCCTGGAGGGGCAGGGCAACAGGATCCTGAGCGTGAGGGGGCCGACCAAGCTCTCTGTGGTGATAACAGCCTATGAGGCCTCTCTGGTGAGGGGCGGGCTGTATGAGCTCAGGGGCTATGTCAACAACACAGGGGATTCTGTTACGAATAACGTGTGGCTGAACTGGACTCTGCCTGCGGGGTGGAGCAACTATTCAGGCAGCCTGAACGTGTTTTCATCGAGCCTCGGGAGCGGGGGGATGTTATGGAACAACATAACGGTTAATGTGTCTATGGGGGCTGCGCTGGGAACGCAGGATGTGGAGCTGCATTCAGAGAGTGATGAGGAGGCAGAGGACTGGGACAGCGTGGAGACGGATGTGTATGCAGGGACGAATGTCACATGGGTATGGGTGAATGAGAGCAGCCCGTACAGGAACGGGAGCATCAGGATGGAGGGTAGAATGGTTTACGACAACGGCACCGGTGTAGAAGGGGAGAATCTGGAATTCAGGGTTGGCGGGGTCATGATAGGCTCAAACAGCACGAATTCGAGCGGTCATGCTGTTCTCTACGGTGTGGTGCCATACAACATGGGGCTGGGGAGCAACAGCATGAATGTGAGCTATGACGGGTCTTCTGGGATGTTCACTAAGGAGAGCTACAATGACACGGGGAGTGTTGATGTTCAGGACGAGCTGACAATAGAGAATGTGCAGGCAAGCCCGGAGACAGAGGGGTACGGGCAGAACGTGACACTGACCGCGGATGTGTGGTCAAGGGTGAGCCTGGACTGGGTGAGGGTGAACCTCACGTACCCGAACGGCTCGAGCTACTGGATTGAGATGGAGCATGCAGGAGGGAACACGTACAGGCTTGTGTTCCAGGACACATGGCAATGGGGGAATTACAGCTTCTGGGTGAACGCATCGAACATGGCAGGGTTTGGGAATGACACTTCATCGCAGGAGGGGGAGTTTTATGTTAGGGCAGGGACATACATAGATGTTGTAACGAGGGATGATACCATAGGCCCTGCACAGAACGTATCCCTCGAGAGGCGCGAATGGTGGAATAGGTCATATCTCTTCAGGATGAGAGTAAACATCACAGAGGAGTCCGGAGACAACCTCACGGATTATCAGGTCAATGTAACAATAAACACATCACGGCTGATATCGCTCTCAAGGATGCAGAGCGACTGCAGCGATGCGAGGTTTGTCATATACAACCAGACCACAGGAGAGTATACAGGACTTTCATACTGGTTCAGCCGCGATGAATGCAATACGTCAGAGACAGAGTTCTGGGTGAGGATGCCATACCTAGGTGCGGGAGAGACAACTGAGATAGAGTTCTATTACGGCAACGGGACAGTGGACAATGCTGCCAATATAAGCTCGACATTTGTGTTTGGCGATGATTTTGATAGAGCAGACTCTGCAATAGTGGGTAACGGGTGGGCTGAGGACTATCCCTCATATGCGAGTATTGAGAACGGCATGCTCAAGATTGCATCGGGCGTTTCCACTGGAACATACAGGGAACAGGTCCATCACAGTTTTGCCCAGCCGGGAATGGATTATGTGCTGGAATACCGTGGGAACTCAAGCCAGACAGGAAAATATGTATATTCCAACTATTTTGGGGAATCCAGCAACACGAGATTCAGCCTGATATTCGGAAGCGATGGAAAGATAAAATACCTTAACGGTTCTGTCTTCGAGGATACCTCCGTATCATATTCTTCTGGAATGTTTTATGACTTTATGATATGGTACAATGACACGACTGGTAATGTCAATTACTATGTAAATGGGAGCCTTGAAGGTGAAGACAAGCGCCCGAGCACAGGCCCGCTCCAAAATGAGGTGGCATTTGGCGGCGAATTGGGAAGCACAGCATACTGGGACGATGTGAGGATAAGGAAGAGGGCCTCCAAAGAGCCTAGCGTGGAGGTGGG
>QMZP01000109.1 GCA_003663225.1 Candidatus Aenigmatarchaeota archaeon
AGCAAGCAGCAGCCATATTGTAAGCCCCTGGGTGTTCGGGGTGTTCGGGGGCGACTTCATGTTTGCTAACCTCCTGATACCAGACACCATGGCAAGGATGGGCATCGACAGCAGCATTGCCATATTATCCCAGCTCGTGCTGATAGGGCTGGCTGCGCTGTTCGTGAAGAGCCAGCTGCTCAATGAGCGCGCGACGAAGAGGCACACAGCCGGGCTTGTGACGGGAATCATTCTCATGTTCGTACTGCTGACCCCCATAATGGAGCTCAATGGGGGAAGGCACATGGTCCTCACAGGGGCAGTGACATTGTTGTTGCTCATTGCGTGGAGGAGGAATGTCCTTAACAACAATGTGTTATTATAAAATTCCTTCCAATTTTTATCATGCAAAGACTATGGGACTCGGGGGAGGGCTGCGACAGGAGGCATGGCAACTGGTCATCAATGTACGTTGATGGAAGCGAAGTTGTGTATACATTCCACGAATTCGACCCCGATGACCAGACCGGCTACGAATATTCGGGCAGGTTCAGCTCAGATGCGTACAGGGTTGCCACAGAAGAGCTAAAGAGGGCTGGAAAGTGCACGCTCGAAGGTGAGCACTGCTCGATGGTCATGAACCTGTCAGACGCCGTTGACGTTGAGATACTGTTCACGGGCACGCCTTCACCCTCGGCATCGCCTGGCGGTACACCAATCAAAGGCATGGTCCGCGACAGGCGGCACGTAAGAGAAATGAGTATAGATTAGGCATTATCTGGTTATCCTGCATTTGTCCACAAAATCACACAACTTCTTGGCCTTGGTGTTCTTATCGAAATGTTTCCTAACAGGCTCCAGCGCCCTGTTCAGGTAATCCGCGACCCCATTCTTCAGGTCCATAGGATGGAGGTCACCCCTGATGTAGGCGGACTCAAGCTCGCTGTGGTTTTGGAATGAGACGTCACCGCCGAACTTGTCGGGTCTCTCTATTGTCATGCTGCCGAACTTGTCGAATATCATGTATCTGCAGTACTCAAGTATGGGATTTAGGTCAACCTGCTTCTCGGGACAGTAGGCCTTCCTTATCTTTCTCTTGACCTCCTCCGCGGTGTCGTGCATGAATATCGCGGAGTCCGGCTTAGACTTGGACATCTTCATGTCAAGAAGTATGTCTTCAGGATTCTTTGACGTACTGGTTGGCTTTGATAGCCCAAGTATCATGTGGTGGTTTACCACTACAGGTTTCCAGAAGCCTATCTTGGGGCCGACCTCACGGGCCAGCATGTTCACCTTGCGCTGGTCCATGCCCAGTTGCGTTATGTCGCAGCCCAAGCGGAACACGTCAGCAGCCTGCATGCACGGATAGAATATCTGGGAAGCGCTTAGGCTCTCGCCCGACTTCCGTCCCATTATCTGCGAGCACCTTACTATCCTGTTCACACTGCTGGCCTTGGCTATCCTAAGCGCGGTCTCCCAGTACTCTGTCTCCTTGATGAGGTCATTGGACCATATGAACTCTATCTTGTCAGTGTCCATGCCACAGGCCTTCCATACCTCGACATAATAGTCGCCTACTTTCCTTATGGCTTCTATGTCGCCACCCATCTTGTTGTTCATGTAGGCGAACCAGTCAGCAATAAGCATCTTGAACCTGACGCCGGCCTTTATCATCTTGTTTATGTTTATGGCTCTCATCACGCCCTGGGCTATGTGCATCTTCCCCGATGGCTCGAAGCCGTCGTAAGCCACGGGGCGACTCTTCGTCTCCAGCAGCTCTTTCAGTTCAGACTCGGTTACTATCTCCTCACCGACAGAACGAATCAGCTCCATCCTCTTGGCGGTGTCCATACCATTCATTTCTATTCTATAATTTAAATTTGGACACGAAAAATCTCTTATGGTCGAAACTTTTCTCCCGGAGCCCATGCACAGCCTGCTAGGCAGGCTTGAGCCGAAGTCCATAACAAACTTCTACGGGACGCCAGGAACCGGCAAGACCAACCTGTGCATCATAGCAGCGGTTGACTGCGTGAGGAAGGGGGGCAAGGTAGTCTTCATAGACACGGAAGGCGGCTTCTCACTGGAGCGGCTGAAGCAGGTAGCTCCTGATGACTTCAATGATATACTGAAGAGCATAGAGCTCGTCGAGCCGAAGGACCTGAAAGAGCAGACTGATGCTGTCAGGAAGCTCGGTGCAAGGAGCCCGGATCTTGTCATACTGGATTCGTCGGTAGCGCTATACAGGGTAGAGTGCGCGGAGATGAGGGAGACGCTGGATAATGACAGGAAGAGGTGTGAGATGGATTCTGTCATGAGCGCCAACAGGGAGCTGTCCAAGCAACTGTCGGTCCTCTCAGTCCTTGCAAGGGACAGGGGCATACCTGTTATAATAACTACCCATGCCTTCAGGTCGTGGGGAAACGGCGCGTACGACGTTGTGGGAGGGGACGCCATAAGGTACTGGTCCAAATCGATAGTGTTCCTCGAGAAGACGGGCAAGAACTCGGAACGCAGAGCCACCATAGTCAAGCACAGGTCAATGCCGGAAGGCAGGGCGACGAAGTTCATGCTCGTGGGGGATGGCATAAAGCCGTCCAAGGGCATCCTCAGGATATGACCATCATCAATAAGGCGGCTTGTTCTCGCTGAATATATTGGAGCGGAACTTGTATATCTTACAGGAGCCCGTTTCCCATTCCCTTGGGGGCAGCCCTGCCTTGACGCATGTCTGCATCAGGAACTCTTCTTCCGTCCAGTTCCATTCCAGCGCCACTTGTGGGAGAAGAAGCCCGGACTTGTGGTCTTTCTTTATCATGAGCCCGTCCTTCCCTATGGCTATGTTCTCCGGATATTCGCTCGGGTTGGCCGGCCTTATCTCCTCAGGCTTGGTCAGTATGGATACCTCGACTGTCACATGGGGCAGCTCCGTTCTCTTAAGCCTCGGGAACCTCGGGTCATGGGTCACTGATATGGCTGACTCTATCAGGGCGTCTATCAGCGGCATCGCCGGGACCGGGAACCCGATGCAGCCGCGCAATTGCTTCTCCGGATATGTGTGAAGGGTGACGAACACGCCGTGCTTGTCGCCGAATGATTCTGGATAGTCATCCACATTGTATTTGGCCTCATCCCTTACCCATTTCTCTATGGCCTTCCTGGCGGTCCTTACTGCAAAATCACCTTCTTCCGGCGTCATTGAAATTACCAATAAAGGATTGTATTTATGTAATTAAAGCTTGATAGCACAAGCCTTTTTTAAAACCAGTTACAATCCTTATTTTTGTCCCAGGACCGATATATCGGTCACATGCCGGGTGCTCGCAGAACAGGGCGGCAGCTGGACCGCCTCATTTACGAGGACAGGCGTCCTGTAGCGTATGTCTGCAATTGGAACGCTTTTAAGTAATGGCGTGCAACGTTTATCTCTGGGTATTCTATGAAGAAGGAGCTTGCGTCAAAGGCCAACCTGAAGAAGATGGAGAAATGGTCAGGGGCGGAAGGAACGAAACTATTGTTCTTCCACAACGACCCGGACGGGATAGCGTCGGCGGCACTTTGGCTGCGCTGCTTCCCGGATTTTGAGCCCATTGTCAGGGACGGCCCGTCAATGGACCCGGGATTCGTGAAATGGGTAGCTGACAGGGACCCCGATACCGCTGTCTTCATAGACCTTCCGGTGGACCAGGAATGGAAGAAGTTGGAATGGTTGCAGAAACACAACCCTGACCTTAAGGTAGTGGTCATAGACCATCACATACCGGAGAAGAGGATGGGCTCACCGAGAATGATACACGTGAACAACAAGTTCGTGCCCGGGCTGAAGGAGAGGTACCTTCCGGCTTCATACCTAACATACAGGCTGCTTGACCGAAGGGGAAAGGACATCGGGGGCTACAAATGGGTATCAGGCAT
>QMZP01000110.1 GCA_003663225.1 Candidatus Aenigmatarchaeota archaeon
GTTTCAAACAATATACCATGAAGAAGGAGTGTCCGATATACCAAACAGCAAAGTTCGTAGGCAAGCGCTGGACCATACTGATATTGGCAGAGCTTAACAGGGGCAGGGAAAGGTTAAAGAGGTACAGCTACCTAAAAAAGAACATGCCGGGGATAACCCCCAAGATGCTCTCAGCCAGGCTGAAAGAGCTGGAGAAAGAGGGGATGATAAACAAGAGGGTCGATACGAGTTCATTTCCAATAAAGTCGGAATACGGCCTTACCAAGAAGGGTGAAGGCTTCGTGGAAGTCCTCAAGGCCATGAAGGAATGGGCGATGGAATACAGAGTCGGCAACGAACACTGCAAGAAGGTGGACTGCAGGGAATGCGACTTCTGATCACGCCTTTTTCCTCTCCGACAGGGTCACCTGCGGGAACGGTATTATTATTCCAGCCTTGTCAAATTCCTTCTTTATCTGGGCTATCAGCTCTCCCCTTATCTCGAAGAACCACAGGTCATGCTTGTCGGCGTAATCGGGGTCATACCAGAACAGTATCTTGAAGTTTATGCTGCTGTTCTCGAACTCCGTCAGGAACATCCTGGTCTTGGGCTCCTTCTTCACCATGCCTTTCTTCTCCAGCGTTCCCACTGCCTTCTCTATTGCCTTCCTGGCCCTGTTCAGGTCGGTATCATAGTCCACGCCGACCGTTACTTCAAGCCTCCTGCCCGTGTATATGGAAACGTTGGTCACGACTGATGAGGCGACATTGCTGTTGGGTATAACGACCCGTTTTCCGTCAAACGTCTTTAGCTTGGTAGACCTCAGCCCTATGTCCTCGACCGTGCCCCACAGGTCGTTTATGTTTATTACATGGCCTATCTTGAATGGCCTGTCAAAGAAGAGCATTATGCCTGCCAGCAGGTCGGAAAGTATGTCCTTTGTGGCGAACCCTATCACTATGCCCGCTATGCCCGCGCCAGCGAGCAGGCCCGTAAGCTCGCCCCTGAGGCCCCATATGCCCAGCAGTATCACCAGAGCAACGATGTATATCCCTGCGCTGATTAGTTTGGTTATCGGGCTTGCCGTGTGCCTGTCTATCCTTGCCCTCTCTGCAAAATTGAGAACGAACCTGCGCACTGTTCTGGCTACTATGACCGAGATAATGAGCATCGCGGCAGTATACACTATCTGGTAGAAGAGTTCCGAGCCTATCTCTATTACCATACAGAAGATTTCGTCCGCCGGCTTAAAAGTATTAGGGAACGCATTTAAGCCATGCATACAAAACTTAATCATGGCAGGGCCGGTAAGGCTCGGCATCATCGGCGTGGGTAGGTTTGGCCAGTTCCTGATGTCAGCCTACACAGAGATGGATGAGGTCGAAGTTGTCGGCATATGCAACAGGGACGAAGGGAAGCTGAAGAGGATAGCGAGGAAATACGGCATAAAGCGCGTCTTCACGGACTACAGGAAGTTCCTGGGTTCTGATGATATAGACATCATAGTGATAGCCACGCCACCGTTCATGCATGCCAGGATAGCAATCGACGCGATGAAAGCAGGCAAGCACGTGATGTGCGAGAAGCCGCTCGCCATGAGCATGAAGGAGGCGGAAAAGATAAGGGGGGCGCTAAAGTCCAGCGGGAATCTGCTTACAGTTGACTTCGTTTTCAGGAAGAACCCGCTGGTGGAGGCGCTCAAGAAGATAGCCCGGTCCAGGGTTCTGGGTGATGTGCAGAACGTGTCGCTGCAGAACTACGCAAATGACAGCAGCCTGAAGGAAGACCACTGGTTCTGGGACAAGAAGAAGAGCGGCGGCATATGGGTTGAGCACGGGGTCCACTTCTTCGACATGGTCAGAAACATAACAGGGAAGGGCATGATCAAGGCCGAATCGTTTTCCGTCAGGAGGAGGGATGGGATAGAGGACCACGTCGCTGCGCTTTGCATGTACGATGGCGGCATGCCCGCAGTATTCACACATTCGTTCACCAAGCCATATGACATAGAAACCACAAGGTTTACCGTGTCGTTCGATAAAGGAACCGCGGTCATAAAGGGCTGGATACCGCAGGAACTCCAGATTGACGGGCTCGTGACAGGCAAGGAAAGCAAGGCACTGCTCAAGGCCCTGAGGGGTTCGGGCGATATCAGCGTTTCCGCGAAAAGGTTCAGCGGGAGCACGAAAGGCCGCGGCCTGACATACAGGCCCGCTGAAATGATAAGCTGCAGGTCTGTTATAAGGGATAGCAAGGAAGCAGTATACAGGGAATCGGTAAAAGGTGTCATGAGGGAGCTGGCGAGGGCTGTCAGCGGGAAGGGGAAAATGAGCTTCGGTTTCGAGGACGGCTACGACAGCCTGAAAGACGCGCTCCTGGCAGAGAACAACAACGCATTCACCGGGAGGCTGAAGCGATGAACGTGGCTTCGCCTAATCCTGGCCAATAATATAAAAATAAAGGCGAGTATCCTGAAACGAAGACAGCGTAAGGAATTGGGGACAGTAGACTGAACATCTCGTTGCCTTGATGCTTACATCACTGTTCCATAACCCCGTCGTCTACGGGACCTTCCTCTCCGCGCCGATAGTTACCTACCAGTCTGGAGAATGATTGCCTCTTTTTAGGGGTGACTTCACGCTTAGATGCTTTCAGCGTTTATTCACGATGGCGTAGCTACCCGGCATGCAATGCAGTGACAGACCGCTTTATCCAATCGATTTAAGCGGTCAAGCCATTTCTACAACCGGTACACCAGAGGCCACGAATCATTGTTCCTTTCGTACTGAATGATTCTTCCCCTCAGGCAATCAACACCCTCAGCAGATATAGAACAAACTGGCTCGCACCGTTCTTAACCCAGCTAACGTGGCTCTTTGATGAGTGAACACCTCCACCCTTGCACGCTGCTGCACGCGCAGGAAGAGCCGAGCCGACGGCGGAGAAGCAATGTACGAGGTCAATATGACCTGGAAAGACGACTTGTTCTGTGGTGAAAGTCGTCAATCGCATGTGGACTTTCACCCGCCACGACTCCATTATCCCCGAGGTAGCTTTTCTGACAGAGCAGGCCTCCAATTAATGAGGCACTGCGGATCGCTAGGCCGCGCTTTCGCGTTAGGACTCCTCGATGTGTAGAGTCCTATCAGGCTTCCTTTTACCCTTACACTCTAATTCCGATTTCTGACCGGAATGAGGAAACCTTAGGGCACCCTTGATGTCAAGTGGTAAGGCGCAGGCATAGCCCGCGCCAAACTTTCCTGTCAAGGGTGTACCGCCCCAGTCAAACTGTCCATCTGATGCTGTTTCCAGATGTTCCGCCAGATAAGCAATATGAAAACCAAAGGGTGGTGTTACAAGGTCGCATTCCCCGAAGCTGGCGCTCCGGGTTCGACGCTCCCACCTACGCTTTACAATGGTTTTCATATCGCAACATCAGACTACAGTAAAGTTCTACGGGGTCTTCTCGTCCCGCTGAGGGACTCCTGAGTATGCACAGGACGTTAATTTCACTAGGTATCAGCCCGGGACAGTGGAGATCTCGTTAAACCGTTGATGCAGGCCGACAATTAATCGGCAAGGGATTACGCTACCTGTGTCCAGCCGGTGGTCGTCACAGACAAAATGTCTCAGGTGACCACCTCTCTCTATAAGACGGTCAGAGTTACCGCCGGCGTTTACCAGGGCTTCATCCAGTTGAAACTGGATTTGACACACTGGCACTGGCCAGGTCTCAGGGGCTATACACAACGTTTCCATCTAGCAGCCCCATACGTTTTTGGTAAACAGTCGGACCTCCCTTGTCACTGAGACCTACCATTCCCAACTTAGAGTTAGAGTGGTAGGCACGGCATCTACCGAAGA
>QMZP01000111.1 GCA_003663225.1 Candidatus Aenigmatarchaeota archaeon
CATATGAGCAGCCATCTGGTACGCCAGCGTCACCGCGCCCATGGCAGAGCCGAATACCATGTATGCATCGTGGACGCCATCGTCGGCTTCTAAGAGCTTCTCCGCGAGGTCGCTGCACACCATCCCGAGCACCTCAGGATTGCCGATTATGCCCGTGGCATTGAAGAAGCCGTTGCTGTGGTTGCCTGACGTGAGCAGGGCATGGGGCCGCCTGGAATTCCCGTCATGTATCCAGAGGCACTCATGCTCCTCTGCCAGGACATCCATCCATTGTTCCTGTGTGTAAATCATGCTAAATCCTTTCTGAAAAGAGGTCAAGTTCGTGACGAGCTGCACAGATACCTCTAAGCAAGGCATGCCTGTGCGCTCCCGTTTCTATGGGAAAAGCTGGCCTGATGCATGTCTTGGCATCAACCAGCTTGTCATATTATTGTGTAGAGCATGAAGCGCCTATTATGAGATATAGGAGGAAAAAGATTTAAGGACATCGTCGAAGCAAGGCAACGCAATTATAAGACGCCTCGCACAAATTAAAGCCATGAAGCTCATAGGCGAGGCGCTCAGGAACCTTGGGAAAAGGCCGTTCACTGAGAAGTACCCTGACGAGAAGCCCAAGGTGCCGCTGGACCTCAGAGGCAAGGTCATACACATAAAGGACAGGTGCATATACTGCGGCATATGCGCCAAGTACTGCCCGTCCGGCGCTATAACAGTTGACCGGAAGAACAAGGAATGGAAGATAGACTATGGCAAGTGCCTGTTCTGCCAGCAGTGCGAGGAAGCGTGCAGGGACATCGTCAAAAAGAACGCCATAAAGCTAAGCTCGATGTATGAGATGATTAACAGGGACAAGTCGGAGATGGTGCACAAGGACAAGGCTGACACCACGCCGCCAGGGCAACCCCTTCCTAGATAGTTATAATACGCCTGTCCCCGCTCTTCAGGAACTTTATGAGGTCATTTGACTCATACCTTCTCACGGAGACGTATGTATCGTCCTCGCCTGAGTATATGTCGATCATGCCGTCCCTGACCGCCATCCCGGACGGATACACGACATTGGGAACGTATCCAGGAGGAACGTCTTTGAATTCATTCGGCTCCATGAGCACCGGGGACGTGTAGAGCATGAACTCGTTGGAACGGCCCCCAAGCGCCTCCTTCGGACGCATGCCCCAGAGCTTGCCGCGATAGACGCTCTTGTCGCCTTCCTTTGTCACCTCATGGAACGCGCCCAGCCACCATCCGTCCGTGCGCACGGCCGGGCTGCCCGTGCCCGTCACCTCCCCGTTCATGCTCACTATGACCCGCGTGTCCCTTCCCCAGTGTATCCAGTCAGGAGAGAATGACATCCATATGCCTGGGCTGCTTATGTCGGAGAAAGCATTGGGCCTTGTAAGGGCGGCATAATAGGGGAGCATTACACCCCGCTCCTCTATGTTGAACATGCCGGGGAATATGGCGACGTCCTTTATTCCGGTGAATATGTGCTGGGGATGGTCCGGGCTCGGCATCCTGTAGAACTGCCTGAAATCCCCTGTAACCGCTATGGACGTGGAGACGCCCATTATCCTGTGCGGGGACACGTATGTCAGCGCATAGAATGTGCTTTCATCGTCCAGCATGTAAAATCCAAGCTCGTCCGGCTCCATGGTGTCTATCTTCGTTATCCTGAAGTCCTCCATACCGAACCTTTCATGTTCGAAGCACGGATAGAAGGACGGGGTGTCCTCTATCTCGTCTATCGATGTCCCGTCAATGCTCCTCGCTATCACCGGATGCGATAGGTGCCTGAGCCTCGAGGTACCGGCCCTCAGCATAACATCCTTCTTTCCTATGCTCTTTATCGCGCTCTCCGGCAACACGTCAAAGCTTATCCTGTAGGGGGAATCCGCCCTGTTCTCAACGTCAAAATAAGGCAGCATCACGCTGTTCCTGGGCTCGTCGACAGGCGCTTCAGCGACCCTTATCATGAGGACGGTATCATCGTCCTCCATCGTGACGCCTGGATTGAAGGCACCCACGACCTTCATTCTTTCTCCGGTAGGGTCAAAGTCCTCGGGTCCTGCCATGATCGCTCTATAGCAAGGTTCTGGTCTTAGCATCTAAGAGGTTCACCTTCATCCAGCGCCACCGCTGGAATCTAGCTATGTTAAACCATTGGTAGCACGGTATTAATTGGTTTGCAGGGAAAATCCCACGTTTCCCATCATGCAACGAGCTTACTAACCATGCATATAACATCGTCAACAGAAGACGCGCATTCGTCGCTCATCTCATGGCCGAACCCCGTGCTCTTCTGCTGAACACCTATGAACGTGATATCCGCTTCTGTGTTCTTCTGCAGGTATTCTATGAAGACCGTTATCGGCATCTTATGCGTTGTCGCGAATTCTGCCTTGACCTTATCGACAGGTATCTCTTTCACTGTGCCGGGCCTATCACCCATCTCAACCGCGTCGATTATTATTACCGCAGATGGCTTCTCCTTCACTATCTTCCCTGCGAAGTTCTCCGGTGCAGGCCCGCAATCCACCAGCAGCACGCCGTCAAACATGCCCCGCATGCGCTCTATCGCCATGGGTCCTATGGCATCGTCGCCCCTGAGGACATTGCCTATGCCGCATACCACTGCACGCATGCTTTATGTTGCATTTGCTTTATTAAAACGCGGCTGCAATCTCTAATCATGTGCCTCTCCAAGCCCCAGAAGGTAATCAGCTTCTCAGAAGGGTACGCGATTGTCAGGTATATGGGAAAGGAGAAGAAGGTAAGGTCGCCCATAGCCCTGAAGCCTGGCGAATACGTCATATGCCAGTCCAATGTCGTGGCGCACAGGATACCTGAGAAGCAGGCCAAGGAGATGCTGAGGGAATGGAAGAAGCTCAACGAATGGGGATAATGGATTATCATGGACGGCAAGGGCATGTTCCTGAGATATGCAGAAGGGTGCAAGTTCTATTGGGAGGACAAGAGTCTGCTCTCGGACAGGGACAAGAAGGACCTGGAATCAGGTAACCCGAAGCATGAGACCCTGAGAAGGGTATTCTACGTGGCTGTCCCCGTGCTGGAGGCCATGGCAAAGGAATCGGGCAGGGACGTCTTCGACAGGGACCTGCTCAGGGAGTTCTACTCAGGCGAGCACAACAGGAGGAAGTTCGAAGAAGGCCAGTTGGCATGCCTCGCATTCCCGGCGAGGGTCTTGGAAAAGGGCGGCGGAAGGCTGTTAGTCGACCTGGAACCAGTGACTGCCAGGGTGTGGGTAGAGGATGATATAGACGCAGGGCCGGGTGACTGGGTGGTTTTCCACAGGATGATATTGGTAGAGCGTATAACAGAAGAGTTCGCGATGGAGATGAAAAGGGGCCTGATGGAACTCGGGTTGAATAAGGCTTATAAATTTCCGAAGGCAGCTATTAAGTATCTGAGGGAATTGAAGCGGAGAGGTCGCGGGAATGTCTGAGAGAACGAAGAAGATAAAGAGGAAGGCGGCGGTGAAGCACGCAAGCATGCGGCGCGACAAGAGAAAGGGACCCTCAAAGGATCAGTTGAGGCTTATGCATGAAATGAAAGCGGTGCAAAGGTTGGTAGAGGAGCTCATGGCAATGGGACACAAGCCGGAGAAGGTAAGGGTAAGGCTCGGAAGGATGAACGCAGACCCCACGACGTTCAAGCATATGTTCAAGGAGTTCGCGCAGAG
>QMZP01000112.1 GCA_003663225.1 Candidatus Aenigmatarchaeota archaeon
GCCCTGGCCCAGCCTCTCGGGCTTCAGGTCGTACGTGAAGTCTTCACGCATCCTCTTCTTGCCCACGTTCGCCATTATGGTGCAGAAAAATCCGAAATCCGTGGTTGTGTTCTCGTGCGGCTTCCTGTTGTCTACCACGCCGAACACATACCTCACCCTGGCACACCCCCCATCGTGGCCGTCAGAAGCAGGATCCATCTGGTATATGAAATGCGTCTTCCTCGTTTCGGGTGTGTCAGTGTTCTTCAGGAAGAGCCTCCACGGAGGGCAGTCTTCCACCATCATATCGACATCTTCATCAAGCAGGTCATCATGACTATTGGCATGGAAGCTCCTGGGGTTGGTGCCATACTCCCTGGATTCCGGAACCCATATGGCGTATTCAGAACCTGTCATGAATTTGTGCTCAACGTCAGATATCACGCGCTTTGCGTCTCTGAAGCGCTGGGACGGGCTCATGTCAGAAACATGTATGTCGTGCCCTTCTGCAGCAGATCTAAGCCTCTCAGAAAGAATGCCTTTCTTCTCGTCAAGAGCCAAAGGAACTTCTTCCATCCAAATGCTCCCCAATCCTCCGCATTTTATACCTCTATATAAGCCTTATCCTATAAAATTTATATACATGAGCCAGTAATTATGTTATGAATATAACAATATGGTCATATTATGAAGATGGGACATGAAAGCAGGAGGTTAGATGAGCAGGAAGTCAAGATAGTGCGGGAGCTCATAAGGAACCCGAGGATAAGCGACAACAAGATATCCAAGAAGACCGGCATACCCGTTATGACAGTAAACCGCAAGAGGAAGAGGCTGGAAGAGGAAAGGCTGCTGAGATACTACATCTCCTTAGACAAGGGGGAGTTCGGCCTGCACATATTCGAGGCCAAGAAGCTCTACATAATCAAGTTCAAGATGGGCATAACCAGGAACAGGTACCTGAAGGCCCTGGAAGACGACCCCATGTGGAGGATGCTCAATTCCAGATTCATAAGCCTGGCATACCTCGGAGGCAAGGACGGCCATCTTGCCCTTACCATAGTGCTTGACGCTCCAACGGGCGACCAGCTTGTAGAGGAGTTCAACGGCAAGATCATACCGTTCCTCAGGGAGAAGCTGGGGGACGATGCCATAAGCGATGTCATAACATGCTCCCTCGACAAACTGGTCAGAGTGCACCACAACTACCTGCCCGCCATAAACATGGAAAAAGGGCACATAAAGAAGGAATGGCCAGACGATCTGATATTCGTCAACGAGGTATAGTTTTTTAGCGGGCTTGACCAATTATATGGCATGAAAGGCATGTATGTGGCATTTGCCATATTGCTTCTCGCGACAGTGTCCGGGTGCACGCAGCCTGAAAGCATGCCCATGCCCGAGAAGGTCGACTGCAATGCTTTGCAGGGAAAGATAGAGTCCATGATAGACCAGGCCAACACGTGCACTCAGGACTCGGACTGCGTGGCCGAGCTGAAGGAGGGCATGTGCCCGTTCGGGTGCTATGCCCTGATGAACAAGAACGCTAACGTCAACCAGATAAGGTCGCTGATGCAGGAATACAACAGGGAATGCCTGTCATGCGCTTACGGATGCGCGGAGCCGCCCAGCCAGGGACAGATACGGTGCGTGGACGGCAGGTGCGAGGAACACAGGTAACATGGAAACCTTTAAATAAACCCCGCTCATACATATATTAACTTATCAGAAGGATGTAAGCAACATGAAAGTGCTATCACAGAAAACCAACCCGCTGATGAAAAGGGAAGAGGCATGGATGGAAGTCGACCACGATGGTAAGCCCACGCCGACGAGGAAGGAACTGATAGCCAATGCTGCAAAGCATTTCAAGGCCAAAGAAGACCAGGTCATAATAAGCAAGGTCTTCAGCGAAAAAGGCAAGGCATCGTCCAGGGTCAAGGTGCATGTATACAAGAAGGCAGAAGACGTTCCCAAGGCCAGCGTGAACGCCATGAAGCTCAGGATGGGCCTTCTCAAGAAGGGCGACGACGGCAAGCTGGTAGAGGTCGAGCATGAGAAGGCGGAACCGGCACCGGAGAAACCTGCTGAAGCAAAAACCGAATCCAAGGATGAGCTGGCTGAGAAAGATGAGGCAGAAGAAAAGCCCGCTGAGGATAAGCCTGAAAACGAAGAAGAGGGCAAGAAAGAGTGATGATATGGCAGAAGAATCCAAGGAAAGCGCCCCCAAGGGCGGCAAGGCAGAGAAGAAAGGCAAGAGGGTGAGGACCGGAAGGAAGCACGAGAATGTTCAGATTTACAAGTTCTACAAGACCGAGGGCGGCAAGGCAACGGTATCAAAGAAGCCGTGCCCGCGTTGCGGTCCCGGCACATGGCTGGCCGACCACAAGGGAAGGGCATACTGCGGCCGCTGCGGCTACACTATATTCAGCAAGAGGGAGTGATTCATTCCTTTATCAGGCTATACGCATAGCCATGCTTCTTTCCCTCAAGTAGCGCCTCTACTGCCTTCCTGGCAAGCTCCGTCTCCTCGGGTAGCCCTATTATTGAAACGGTTTTCCCGTAGACGGATATGAAGGTGCCGGTCTCCTTCTCTATTATCTTCCTGGAGTTGCCTTCCCTGCCTATGACCCTGGCCATGAGCCTTCGCCTGGTTTTGTCGTTCTCTTCCCTAAGCGTTATCACGTCCAGCTGGCAGTTCTCATCGAGCAGCCTAAACGCGTGCTTCGGTGAGAATCCCCTGCCTATGGCAGATACTATGTTCTGGGCCTTCAGCAGGCCGTCCACGGATCCTTCTATCTTGACGTATACGCCTATGCTTATGTCAGTGCCTGTACGTTTCTCTATCTCTTCTTTGGTCTTCCCGCCCCTGCCTATGAGCACGGGCTTCCTTTCTTCTGGCACAGAAACTTCCTCAACCGGCATAACAATAACTGATGGGGCGCGCATTTAAATTGTTCACAACCACTCTTTCCAAAAATGTTAAGGGCATGAATGCATTGGCACCCCCCACCAGACAATCATATCATACCCTTCTTCTTCAGCCAGTTGGCCTGGGTACGCGTGTATATCCACGTGACATCGCCCTTCTCATCCTCTATGCTCCAGGGCCTAACTATGACCCAGTCACCGGTGCTTACACGTATCCTCTTCCTGAACTTGCCGGGTATCCTGCATATCCTTTCGACCCCGTCCTTGCATGCCACCCTGAACCTGCTGGCGCCCAGCAGCTCTGTTATCTCTCCCAGCAACTCGGTTCCCCTGGGCAGCTTGACCCTCACAGGACCCTCACTTCTTTGGTATGCCATAATATCATGCCTTTTCTGCCCGCTTGGCCCTCATGAAGCACTCCATCGCCTCATCGGGCGTATCGGCCCTCTCCCTGCCGAACACGTGCGGGTGCCTTCTTATTATCTTATCCTTTGTGCCTTTTAATATGCCACCCATGTCGAAGTGGCCCTCCTCCTTAGCTATCTGGGCCATGAGGCATATGGACCACAGCAGGTCGCCGAGCTCTTCCTGCAGGTTGGGATAGTCTTTCTTGTCTATCGCTTCAGCGACCTCTTCAGCCTCTTCCATGAGGTCCTTCTTCATGCTCTCTATGGTCTGCTTCCTGTCCCATTCGCACCCGCCATCGGAGCGCAGGGCAGATACCAGTCCAACTATCTCCTCGAACGTCTCTTTCATAATCATCCTAGTATATGTAGCCGAGCCTCAGCAC
>QMZP01000113.1 GCA_003663225.1 Candidatus Aenigmatarchaeota archaeon
GTCCCTTATTATCTTTATGTACCACCTGGAGAAGTCGTTGAGTATGAAATCATAGGCATCTCTTACGAAGTCGTGCATCTCGTATGACCTGCACTTCTCAGCGCCCTCCTTTATGAAGCTGTTCATCCTGCTTATTATCCATTTGTCCTCCTTCTCAAGCTTCGGCTCTGAGCCTGGTTTGTCACCGCCGTATGTCCTCACGAAAGCATAGGAGTTCCAGAGCACGTTGAACATCCTGCTCGTCTCCTTCATGTTCTCCCAGTTGAAGTAGAAGTCATTCCACGCAGGCGAACCCATGAGGTAGAAGCGAAACGCGTCCCTGCCGTGCTTGGCGACGACCTCTTCCGGCGTCACCACGTTGCCCTTGGACTTCGACATCTTGAGCCCTTTCGCATCCAGAACGAAGCCGTGAAGCATAACGCTCTTGAATGGCGCTTTTTTGAAGGTGAGATAGCTGGTTATCATCTGGGAGTTCCACCACCCCCTGAACTGGTCAGGCCCTTCCACCTGGAAGTCGGACGGCCATATCTTGTCGAAACTTTCATGTTTCCTTGGATACTCCAGGGATGCCCAGGTGGCCACGCCCGAATCGAACCACACGTCCAGAACGTCCTTAACCCTTTCCATGTCGCTGCCGCACTTCTCACACTTGAACTTGACCCCGTCTATTGCAGGTCTGTGGAAGTCTATTTCCGTAAGCAGCCTTCCCCTCTTCTTCAGCTCGTCGAACGAGCCTATGACTTCTATGGCATCGCACCCATCGTTCGTGCACTCCCATATGGGAAGAGGTATTCCCCAGTACCTCTGGCGGGATATCGGCCAGTCGTCGAGGTTCTCCAGCCAGTCGTTGAACCGCTGACCCGCCCACCCGGGGGACCAGTTCACCTTCCGGTTCTCTTCCAGAAGCTTGTCCCTTATCTCTTTCACCTTGAAGAACCACTGGGGGACGTTAAGGAGAGAAGCGGCGTGCCGCATCTCCAGCACATCGGGTATTCATGAGCGGTCTCCTGCGTCCCCACAAGCACGTTGCGCTCGGAGAGCTTCTCTATTATCATTGGGTCCGTATCCTTTGTGTACCTTCCCTTGAGCCACTCTCCGGCATCCTCCGTGAAAGTGCCGTCCAGATGGACCGGGGATATTACAGGCAGGCCCTCCTGCCTCCCTACCTGCCAGTCCTCTGAGCCATGGCCAGGCGCTGTGTGGACAAGGCCGGTTCCCGCATCCAGGTTTACGAATCTTGATGATGTTACCACCCTGTGGCCCCTTTCCATGCCCTGAAGCGCCGGCACAAGGTCTTTCAGCGGATGGTCATACTTGACACCCTCAAGCTCCTTTCCCTTGACAGATTTGGTTATCTTGTAGTTGCCTGTCTCCACGACCTCTGTCATCAGATTGTCAGCCAGCTCCTTGGCCACTATGAGAGTCTCGCCCGTCATGTCAATCTTGACATATGCATAATCGAAGTCAGGATGAACCATCACGCCCGTGTTGGCCGGAAGCGTCCACGGCGTCGTGGTCCATATGACCAGGTATTCGTTTTCCTTGCCCCTGACAGGGAACTTCACGAACACGGACTTCTCGGTGACTGTTTTGTGCTCTATCTCGTTGTAGGCCACTACGGTCTCGCAGCGCGTGCAGACGTGCACGGGATAGCTCCCCTTGTACAGGTATCCGTTCTCGAAGGCCTGCTTGAAAGTGAACCACGCCCCCTCTATGTAATGGTTGTCCAGGGTCAGGTATGGCTTCTTCCAATCCATCCAGACACCAAGGTCCTCGAACTGCTTGCTCATCACGCCTATGTACTTGGTTGCATAGGCCCTGCACTTCTTGATGAACTTCTCTGTTCCGTACTTCTCTATGTCCTTCTTCGATGAGAATCCGAGGCTCTTCTCAACCTGAAGCTCTATGGGCGTCCCGTGTGTGTCAAACCCGGGCTGGTCCCACACGTTGAAGCCCTGCATGCGCCAGAACCGTATGTATGCATCCTTGATTATCTTGTTCCATGCAGTGCCGAGATGTATGGAAGCGGTAGCGTATGGCGGCCCGTCCATGAAGAAGAACGGCTTCTTGCCCTCGGAAGCCTTCTTGACCTTCTCGTATGTGTTCTCACGCTTCCATTTGGACGCTATCTCCTTCTCTATCTCGTTTGCCTTGTATAATGACACGGGCACCGCCTGTTTTATCTATTCTTATCCTCCTGTCTTAATAAAAAGAACCTATAAGCGTCGAGCAGCGCGTCCGCGCTTGCTGCTATTATGTCAGTTCCTTCCTTCATGGAGTCCCATCTGTCACCGTTATTCCCGAAGTATACCCTGACCTGCACCGATGCATCAGCCCCTGTGCCTGTTATGGGCGGCACGGTGTAGCTGAGCAGCTTCACGTCGTCTATCTCGGGGTGCACGCGCCTCAGGGCCTTCCTTAGGGCGCTGTCCAATGCATCCACCTGGCCTTCCCCTTCTGAGACTTCGTAGAAACGCCTGCCGTTCGACCTGAACCTCACCACGGCCTCGGGGTTGCTGCCCCCGGACGTTATGTTGTCCGTCACCCGCATGCTTTCTATCTCTATGGGGTCATGGTAGCTGCTGTCGTAACGGGAGAACATGAGATAGAACTGGGCGTCGCCAACGTATCCCATGCCACCTATGTCATCGAGCAATCCCCTCACCACGGGGTGGTTCTTGTCCATGTCATATCCCCACTGAGAGAGCTTCATGGTTATTGCTGCCCTGCCGGACTGGCCTGATATGGGGAATGCCCTCTCGTTGCCGAATGTCCCGGGCTCTGCGTGTTCATAGCTCTTCTGCCACTTCAGCATGGCATCAGAGTGCATGCCGCCACTGTGCGAGAACGCCAGCCTTCCCACAAAGGGCGCGTTCGGCGTCATGCTCCACCCAGAGAGCTTCTCCATGCTTCTGGAGGCATCGGTAAGCTTGTGTGGCTCAGCCTCTATGCCAAAGCCCTTGTCGTACAGGTTGCCGACGACTTCCACGAGGTTGGCGTTCCCTGTCCTCTCCCCCATGCCGTTCATCGTGACCTGGAGATGCCTCGCCCCGGCATATGCCGCCTTAAGCGTGTTCGCCAATGCAAGGCCCCTGTCGTTATGGAAGTGGACACCTACCCTGTCGCCGACCTCCCTTATCACGTCTCTCACCACACCTGAAACGTCCCTGTACATGGCGCCGCCGTTCGTGTCGCACAGCACCAGCCAGTCAGCGTCGCCGCATTCATCAAGCAGTGCCATAGCAGAGCCCGGGCTCCTTTTGTATTCGTCAAAGAAGTGCTCCGCGTCCACCACAACCTCCTTCCCCAGCGACTTGAGATACCTTATCGCATCGCCTGCAATGGCCCTGTACACGCGGGGGGATTTACCAAGCACCCGCCTTATCTGGGGCTCCGGAGTCTTGACCACGAGCGTTATCACATCAGCGTCCGTGTCAAGGAGCGCCTTCATAGACGGGTCGTTATCGAAGTCATAAGTCCTGGGTGTCATGCCGAAAGCTGCTATCTTCGCTTCTGTGGTATCCTTGACCTTTGAGAAATAATCGCAATGGCCGCCCGCCTGGGGGAAACCGCCCTCTATGTAATCCACGCCAAGCTCGTCGAGCACGTGCGTGGCTTCGAGCTTGCCTTCGGTCGTGAACCTGACGAAGGGGTTCTGCGCCCCATCCCGCAATGTCGTATCA
>QMZP01000114.1 GCA_003663225.1 Candidatus Aenigmatarchaeota archaeon
ATATTATGGCCACCAGCACGCCGACTATGGCACCCAGAGCGAACCCTATGCTGGACCAGTTCATGGTCACTGATCCCGTTATCTCGCTGAGCTGCGTGTTCTCCTGCTCCAGTTCTGTCTTCTGTCTTTCCAGCTCGCTTATCCTGCTCTGCAGCAGCTGCTTCTGCGTATTGAAATCACTCTCTACCTCGTCCACTTCCTGCTGGTTCGCCTTGATATCGGCCACCTCATCCCAGAGGTCTGCTATGGTAGTGCTGAGCGAGCTGACTTCGCTGAGTATCTCATTGGTCCTTGCCTCGGCATCCTCCTGCTCCTCCCTTATGGTGTTCAGCTTGTTCTGTACCTGGTTGAACTTCTCATAAGACGACTCTATCACTATGACAGTTAGCTTCGTTATCGTATTGCCGTCCGCCTTTATCGCGGCGTTGTAGCTGCCCACCTCGGCGTTGTTGGGTACTGATACAGTGACCTCGAGCCATTCCCCATCCGCGATGCTGGTGGGATGCGATATCCAGCTGTCTATGTCGCCGGAATGGGTTATATCACCCGAGCCTCCTCCAATCATATGGAGGTCGAACCTGACATCCTCTCCCCGTTCCACTGTCAGCAATACAGTTTTTTGGTTGGTGTCAAGAGCGCTCGCGTTCGGCACGATGGCTAACGCGAAGATTGCCAGCAGAATGAAAGTCGCTGCTTTCCCCCTCATGGAGATTAATTGGAAATGAGATATTTAAGCGTTACCCGGGCAGTCAGGATTCCTCATCCTCGTCTTCCTTCTCATCCTTTATGCCCTTGCGCTCCTTTATCTGCTCTATCACCTTGGGCTCAAGGTCCCTTGGCATGGGCTCGTACAGTACGTCTATTAGCCAGTAGAATCCCAGGCCGCCTGTCGCGGACTTGAGCGCTGAGTTGAACCCGAACATCTCTGCCACCGGCAGCTTGGTCTTTATCGAGGTCACTCCCCTTTCTTCGGTCATCTCTATTATCTGGCCCCTGCGGTTGTTCACTTCCTTGGTCGCGCCTCCGACCTGCTCTGTGGGGACGTCTATCCTTATTATCTGCTTGGGCTCCAGCATGAATGCCTTGGATTCCACCATGGCGTTCCTTATGGCCCTCCTGACGGCAGGTATGACCTGTGCCGGGCCCCTGTGGATTGTATCTTCATGCAGCTTGGCGTCGACCAGCATTATCTTTATGCCCGCGCACGGCTCCTTGGCCAGCGGACCCTCGTCCATTGCGTTCTTGAACGCCTCCTTTACCATCTCCATGACTTCGAGTATGGCATGCACGCCATGGGTCATGTCCAGGAGCATGTTCTTGTTGTATATCAGCTTGACCCTCTTACTCTGTTCCCTGTCGAATCCCAGGTTCACGAGCCTGTCCTGCAGCTCGACGTCCTTCTTCTTAACTTCCTGGTCGTTTATGTCGCCGTTTGCCATGGCCTCGTATACCTTGGGCTCCAGCGGCTCTGCTATCATGTAGAACCTGTTGTGCTTGTTAGGGGACTTGCCTTCAACCGGCCCCTTGGTTCTCTCCCTGACAGATTCCTCGTATATCACTATCGGAGGCGATACCGTGGCCTCTATACCGGCATCCTTCAACGGCCTCTCTATCTTTGCGTCAAGATGGAGCTCCCCGAGCCCGGATACGAGATATTCGCCTGTGTCCTCGTTGATTATAACCTGCAGGGTCGGGTCCTCCCTCCCTGTCTTCTTGAGGAACTCTATGAGCTTTGCCAGGTCCTTGGGATGCTTGGGCTCGATGGCCTTGGTGACCACGGGCTCGAACAGGTGCTTTATCGCCTCGAATCCCTTTATGACCTTGTTGGGGTTGCACAGCGTCTCGCCCGATGAAGCGTCCTTCAGGCCCACTATGCCTACTATGTTGCCTGCCACGACCTCTTCCATGCTCACCCTTTGCTGGCCCTTGTACACCGAAACCTGCTGTACCTTCTCTTCCTTCATTGCGCCCGTAAGATGGACTGTCTGACCCTGCTTTATGCTGCCCGACATTATCCTGACTGTTGCCACGTATCCTGCGTGTGGGTCGGGATATACCTTGGTGACCACCGCTGCCAGGTCGGCATTGGGGTCACATTTTATCATGCTCTTTGATATTTCAGAATCGGTCTCCCCTGGCCATATCTTGGGTATCCTGTATGCCTGCGCTACCACAGGGTTCGGCAGGTGCTTGATGACCATGTCGAAGAGCACTGCATGCAAAGGCGACTTCTGTGCAAGCTCTTTCTCCTGGTCGTTGCTGGTGAAGTCTATTATGTCCTTGAAGCTGACACCTGCCTTCTGCATCAATGGGACTGATATCGCCCAGTTCCTGAGAGCGGAGCCGAATGCAACGGAGCCATCTTCCACCTTCACTGTCCATTTGTCCTTGTACTCCTCCTCTGCGTATTTCTGTATCAGCATGTTCACGTTGGTTATGACCTTCTTGAACCTCTCCTGCATCTCCTCCGGGGTTAGCTTGAGCTCCTTTATGAGCCTGTCGACCTTGTTGATGAAAAGGACAGGCTTGACCCTCTCCTTGAGGGCCTGCCTTACCACTGTCTCTGTCTGCGGCATGCAGCCTTCGACTGCGTCGGCCACGACCACTACGCCGTCCACGGCCCTCATGGCCCTGGTGACGTCGCCGCCGAAGTCCACGTGACCCGGTGTGTCTATCAAGTTTATGAGATAATCACTATCCCCTATCTTGTGCACCATCGACACATTGGCGGAGTATATTGTTATGCCCCTCTCCTGCTCCTGTTCTACGAAATCCATCTTTAGGGCATGGCCCGCGTCCTCGGATGACATCATGCCCGCCCCTGCCAGAAGGTTGTCGGAAAGGGTAGTCTTCCCATGGTCTATATGTGCGACTATCCCTATGTTCCTGATGTGCTCAGGATCCCTCATAAGCTTCTTGACCTTTGCCGTTATATCGTCTGCCATATAACCACATGAAAGTTAACTTACGTTTAACACGATACATATTTATATCTTTTCGGGCACATCCCCCACTTTCCCAATGTCCCTGCCCACTATCAGTGTGCGGACGCCGGCATTCCTGCCTACCTCTTCGTCGGTATCCGTGTCCCCAACGTAGATGGTTTCATCCTTTGGTATCCCGGACTCTTCGCATATCCTGTCTATCCCCTCGGGATCAGGCTTGTTCCTTATGTCCGGGGGCGTTGATATATAATCATACATTATGCCCTTTTCTTCCAGTATCTTGGTGACTATGTCCTTGGGGGTGTTTGAGAATATGCCGGTCTTTATCCCCATGCTCCGGAGCTTATCCACCGTTTCAGCGGCCCCTATGAAAACCTCCACCTTGCCGGTATTTTCCATGAACGCTTCCCTGACCTTCCTGGATGCTTCCCTTATCTTGTCCTTGTTGTCTGTGAACTTTGACATCACAACAGGGAACGGTATTCCCCAGTACTTTTTCCTGAACTCGTTTTCTGTGACATCTATGCCGAAGCATGAGAAACCTGCCTTGTGTGCCTCTAGCCATGCCTTGAAAGAGTCTATAAGCACGCCGTCCATGTCAAAAATAACAAGTTTGGTGCCCATTCAAGCACCCTTGCCGGCCTTCATTACTTCTATACCCTCTATCTCCGAGAAGCGTATGGGG